>DTXR01000605.1 GCA_012962365.1 Chromatiaceae bacterium
CCCCTCCCCAGCCCTCTCCCCCTCACGGGGGAGAGGGGGTATTTTGCAAGAGGCTCTTTGTTCTTGAATTTGCCATTCTAAAATCCGCTATAATGCGATCCATTGGATCAGATAGTGCTCCCAGCAACAAATGCCCTCGTAGCTCAGCAGGATAGAGCAGCCGCCTCCTAAGCGGCAGGTCGGACGTTCGAATCGTCTCGAGGGCGCCACTTCAGGCATTTGCCAACCCTGCCCTGAAAGGGGCAGGAACGGCACTGGCAACAATCAGGATTGCGGGCCGGTTTCGGCGATACCCCGGAAGAACAGACGGCTCCTTGCTTTCTCACCCTCGACACGCAGGCGAACCGCAAAACCATTCATGGCATTTTTCGCCCTACACCATTAAAATACGCGCCACTTGAGCGCTGCACCACGATTAGCTGGCGCAACTCATACAGACTTTTCAATTACTTACTTGGAGAATTCCACATGAGACTGATTCTTTTGGGCGCCCCCGGCGCAGGCAAGGGCACCGTTGCCAAGATGCTGACCGCCATCGACGGTTCTGTTCAGATTTCCACCGGCGACATCCTGCGTGCCGCCGTCAAGGACGGCACCGACCTGGGCAAGGAAGCACAGGGCTATATGAGCCGCGGCGAGCTGGTGCCTGATTCCCTGATCATGGGCATCATGGGCGAGCGCCTGCTGGAAGATGACTGCAAATCCGGTTTCCTGCTGGACGGCTTCCCCCGCACCATTCCCCAGGCCGAAGCACTGAAGGAACTGCTGATCAAGCTGAACATCGAGCTGGACGGCGTGGTCAACCTGAACGTGCCCCGCGACGTGATCCTCGACCGCCTCACAACCCGCCGCACCTGCGAAGATTGTGGTGCCATCTACAACGTCAAGAGCAACCCCCCCAAGGTGGAAGGCGTGTGCGACAAGTGCGGCGGCAAGGTCGTTCAACGCGACGATGAAACCGAAGAAGCCATCTCCAAGCGTCTGGACGTGTTCAATGAGCAGACCGCACCTCTGGTAGGTTTCTACGAGAAAGAAGGCATGCTGTGGGACATCAACGCCACTTCCAGCGATGAAGTGGTTGCTACCATCAAGGAAAAGCTCGGCATCTCCTGATCCCGTGGCCTGAACCAAAAAAGCCGCAGGCAGCCGAGGCTATCTGCGGCTTTTTTATATGAACTGCGAATCTATTCAGGTTTGCCCGAGGGCTGTTCCTGCACCGTCTTTTTTTCTTCCGGCATTGCCATGGGTTTGGGCGCGCGGATGCTCATGCCGGAGCGGAGCATGATCAGTGAAGGCTCCGTTTCCTGCCGGGGCGCCGCGTTCTCTTTTACTTCCCTCATGACTGGCTCGGGCTTTTCCTTCGATTCATCAGTTGAAGGAGACTCTGGGGCTTGCAGCGGGGAGGTTATTTTCTCGACCTTTCTCATCACCGGTTCAACCGGTACGGCAGGCTGTGGCGGGGTGACCGTCTCTTCCATCGATTTGAGCACCTCCTGCTCCTTCATCGGGCGCCAGCCTCGCTCGGGCTTTTTCGACAGAGGCATGCTGACTTCCTCGATAGGGATGCTGGGGGGCGGCACCACTTCAACCGGCGCACCTCTTTCTTCTGGCTCCGGCCGCAATTGTCCGGTAGGTTCGGGCGCTAGGGACTCGTTTCCCGAATCGTAATACGCCGCATTCGGCCAGTCCGTGCCGGGCGGCTTGATCAGTTCGTTTCTGAACTGGCGGGTGGGCTGGTACTTGAGACGCTGATTTTGCTGGTAGCTCGGATAGGGGCGAAAAGCGGAATCCGGGGCCGGGCCATAGGCGGGACTTGCCGGTTGCATGACGGCAGTGCCTCCTGGAGGCGGCCAGTTGATGGAGCCAGGCCCGTTGTCCTGGGAATAATAACCGTCTGCCACGGCTGCGGCAGAAAGCAGCAGGCCATAACTCATACCACAGAACATCACACTACGCATTGCCGCTCCTCCAACCAGCATCATATTCAGAATCTACCACAATCTGCCGGACATGCGCATCTACGCCAGATCCAGAGGGTTGTCAGGATTCACGCCTTCCATGAAGGGCAAATGCCGTTCACGGTGGGTCACCTGATAGACCAGGCCGATCCAGTTGGCCACCACCGCTTCGGCCGTATCATGCCAAATGTTGTCCAGCTCCCCGGCGACCAGCTTTTCCGGAAACGCCGGCAGGGCATTATCTGTCTCCCGGGCGCGTTTCATAAGCCAGGCGTATTCATCGAAAATCGCACTTTGTTGCAACCCGAAATAGTTGTCCGGCATTGGCGGATAGTCAGTCAATTCACCCGCAATATAGCGCAGCACCTCGCGTTTGTACTCTTTGAGCAGAGATACGGTGTCATATTCCGGATGTCCCTGGAAAAACACGAAACGCAGACCATCCGGACTGGTAGCCAGGTGCACGCCGATCTGCTCACTTTCCACCAGTACACGCAGCCCGGCTTTGCGGAACTGTTCAGGCGTAACAGCGTTCCAGCGGGAATGCGGCACATGGAAACGGCTGTTGACATCGCCCACCAGCGGATGGGCCTTGTCCATCACCCGGTGAGAATACACGCCCCATATCTTCTTCTCCTGGGGCAGCCGATGCTGTCCATAACGAAACTGCAGCACGGCGTGGGTGGTCAGACACGAACAGAGTGTGGACGTGACATTTTCCCAAGCCCAGTCGATCACCTTGATGAGCGGTTCCCAAAAGGGCTGATTGGACAGCTCCGGGCCGGTGACATTGGCGCCGGTGATAATCAGCGCATCCAGGCCCTTGTCACGAATCTGGTCGAAAGTCTCGTAATAGGCATCGATATGCTCCTGCGCCTCAGTGCTTCGAGGCAATTCCGGCAGAGTGAAAGGGTGGACATAGAACTGGGCGATGGGGTTGCTCTCCCCCACCAGGCGGAAGAATTGCCGCTCGGTGGCGGCCAGCGCCTTATCCGGCATCATGTTGAGCAGGCCGATATGCAGCTCGCGGATATGCTGGTGCATGGCGCGCCCCGATGGCAACACCAGCAAGCCTTCCTGGCGCAAACGTTCGAAGGACGGCAGATCATTGTGGGCGACCAGTGGCATCAGTTCTCCTCCCGGGCGATGGCGCTTTCCAGCAGTTCCAGAAATTGCTTTTCGCTCTTTACGCCGGAAAGCTCTTTGGATGTTACGGTATAACCCTGGCGGGCAATCTCCTCATAGCGGGGGATACGCGAATGGAACAATCGCGGGAATACCCAGCGGGTGAAATCATCCGGATCGATTTGCGCGGCGTATTCCAGATCATTTTCGTGCAAATAGGTCTGCAGCTCCTGCAGCAGAAACTCCGGACGATAATACAGGGGCTTGGGCGCGGACTGGGCGCGGCCGATGAGCTGCTGCTCCTGCTCTTCATCGGTGATCTTGATATAGAGAATGAAGGTATGCTCCGCCAGCAGATCGATGACGCCGGGCTCATCCAGCTCGCACAGGCTACCGCCCATATCGTTGATGAAATGCTGGTAGCCATAGACGTCCTGCGCCTTGCGGATGAAATCCGGCACGTCGCGCACGGCGGCGATTTCCGCCTCCCGGTACTGGGACTGGCGACGGATAAAATCTTCCAGGGGCACCCCGCCCCGCTCCGGATTGCCCAGCTTGCCGACGAAACTCAGCACCGGCCCCAGGTCGTCGACCTTGATGTTGTTGCGGATGTAGATCCAGTCCCTGCGCAGAAGATCGCGCAGGAAAGGCTGTTGCATGGCCTGGGCCTTGACCAGGTCCATGATGGGCTCATCCAGATAGCGGGTACCGATGCGGTAGTCGCCCGAATAATGAAACCAGTCATACTGCCGCAGCATGTTCGAGATGTAGGTCTTGCCCACACCCGACATGCCCAGCAGGGTGATTTTCTTGTGCTCCCAGGCGCGGAAAGAATCAACGGTAAATTTCACATCGGCTGCCCAACATTGAATTTAATGTCTTATTATACCGATGTATGTCTGAGCACGTGAATCTGTACCAACGAGCGCACAATTGGATCAGCGCGCAACTGGAAACCACCCGCCTGCACCTTGCGCGCCCCGACGCCCTGATTCTGCTGGCCGCTATCGGCTTGCTCACGGGTGTGCTCGCGGGGCTGGTGATCGTCGCCTTTCGCCTGTTGGTGGAACAAACCCAGGGCTGGCTGCTGCCCGGAGACAGCCCGGAAGCCTATGAGCTGCTCCCCCAATGGGCCAGGCTGGCCCTGCCGCTGGCGGGGGCGGTACTGCTCGCCATCATGTTTCGCTGGCTGGCAAAGGGGCTGTATGTGCTGGGCGTGGCGCGCCTTCTAGAGCGAATGGCCTATCATCAGGGCCATCTCAGCATGCGGGAATTTCTGCTGCAGTTTTTTGGCGCCGCCATCGCCATCATCAGCGGTCATTCGGTGGGAAGGGAAGGCCCGCATATATTTCTTGGCGCAGCGGCGGGCAGCCTACTGGGCCAGAAACTGGCCTTGCCTAACAACGCCATACGCACCCTCGTGGGCTGTGGCACCGCCGCAGGCATCGCCGCCTCGTTCAACACACCTCTTGCCGGCGTCATCTTTGCCCTGGAAGTGGTGATGCTGGACTATCATTTCGCGAGTTTCATCCCCGTCATCCTCTCGGCGGTGGCGGCTACGCTCACGTCCAACGTCATTCTGGGCAGCGAGCCCGCTTTCAGTGTGCCCACCATGGCGCTGGGCGGCCTGTCCGAAATCCCTCTGGTCATCGTTCTGGGTCTGATCGCCGGTGCCGTATCGGCCAGCTTCACACAGATGGTGCAGATGGTGGCAGCAAATACCCGCAACCTGGCGGTCTGGTGGAAGATGCTACTCGCGGGGCTGATTACCGGCGCCTTGGGGCTGGCCATGCCGGAAATAATGGGCATCGGCTACGACACCGTAAGCATGACCCTGCTCGGCAGCTACGGCGCTGCCTTCCTGTTGCTGCTGATGGCGGTCAAGCTCATCGCCACCAGCGCCTGTGTGGGGCTGGGCGTTCCCGGCGGCATGATCGGCCCCGCCCTGTTTATCGGCGCCACGCTGGGCGGCGGGCTGGGACACCTGACCCAAAGCCTGCTGCCACAGCTGGACACCCAGGCGGGTTTCTTTGCCATGCTCGGCATGGGGGCGCTCATGGGCGCCAGCCTGCAGGCGCCCCTGGCTGCACTGACGGCCCTGCTGGAGCTCACCAACAATCCGCAGATCATCGTGCCGGGCATGCTGGTCGTCATCATCGCCGGCCTTACCGCCAGCGAGCTGTTCGGTCAGGAATCGCTTTTCATCACCATGCTCAAGGCCAAGGGTCTGGACTATCAGCAGCATCCCGTACTGGCGGCCCTGCGGCGCATCGGCGTGGCCAACAGCATGGACAAGGATTTCGTAAGATCCCCCCGGCACATCGATCCGGATCAGGGCTGGAAGCTGCTGGAGAACAAGCCCAGGTGGATCGTCATCACCGAAGACCACACGCCCACGGCGATTCTTTCGGGCATCAATCTCGCCGGTTACCTGGAAGGGGCGCAGGAGAGGCCACAGGAAGACATCGACCTGATGGAAATTCCCGGGAAGCGCCTGCAATTGTCCCCCGTACATCTGCATGAAACACTGCAGGAAGCGCTGGACAAGCTGAACAAGGGCGAAGGCGAGGCGCTTTATGTGCGGCGCATGTCCGCCCCGGGCATCTGGCGCGTTTACGGTATTCTGACCAGAGAACAGATCGAGTCCGCCTATCAGCTGTAACGATGGCCTGAGCAAACATTCGCCATCAGCTTTCTCTTCTTTCCCCGAACTCGTACAACAGCAATCCCGTAAGAATCAGCAGGGTGCCGGCCACCACCGCCCAGGTCAGGCTTTCAGCATTCAGCCAGCGTCCCAGCCACAGCGCCAGGATAGGTGTTATGAGCGTCAGCAGCGCGACGCGGGTGGCGTCCACATGGCGCAACACCCAGAAGAACGCGGCAAAACCCAGCACCGTGGCGACTACCCCCAGATACAGGATCGACCATCCTGCGCGCACGGGTATCTGTTGCGGCCAGGGCTCCTGCACGACGGACCAGGTCAACAGATACAAAGGCACCGCCACCAACAGTCCCCCGGCTACGATCACCAGACCGTGAGCCTGGAATCCGAGGTACTTGGTCCAGACGGTGCTGGCGGAATGCAGGGTGACGGCAAGCAGCAGCGCAACCACACCGTACCAGGCATGTTCCGAGAAATGCAGGCTGCCATAGAAGACCACTACCAGTCCCAGGATACCCGTGAACACGCCAATCAGACGGGCGCCACCGAGCGGCTTCTCCCCCAGGAACCGCCGCGCCATGAGCCCGGTTACGATGGGCGTCAACCCAAACAATACCGATATCCAGCCTGAAGGAATATACTGCGCCCCCCAGTACACGCACAGCATGGCGCCATAGATGCCCAGGCCGGCAGCCAGATAGGTAAGCACCGCCTGGCGGTGCCATTTCATGGTCAGGCCCATGAACCACAGTAGCGGCAGACAGATCGCCAGGCCGATGAGCATGCGCGCCGTCACCCCGAACAGATAGCTGATATCCGTGGCGCTCCACTGGATGGCCAGCGGTGTGGTGCTCCAGATAATCACCACCGCCAGGTAGCTGGCCTGGATCTTTTGTTTCAGTTCCATGAAAGCGCGACCGAGGCACATTCAAGAACTTTATTTAATTTGTTTCTGTTAGCCATTGAAAAAACTGTTTTTTATCAATTAATAACGCACTCAACAAAGGGTTTCATTCCGCGGCCACACTTGAACCTGTGCCCCAATTCGGGCAACCTTACCGGCTCATTGTCCAATTGAACAGCGGTAAGTGCCACGAAGTTTGGGTGCTACCCGGAGGTATTAAGAGATCATGGATCTCCAACGGGCTCTTGGTCTGGATCTGCCAGACATCAGTATAAAAAAAGAACGAAAAAAGCTTCACATGTACATCAACCTGAAGCTGGCCTCTTCCGGCCAGCCGACCTGCGCCGACGGCTATGCGACCGCCTTTCTGTCGACTGCAGACGATTTGTTGCGTACTTACCGGGAAAAGAACCGGTTGCTCACGGATTATCGCTGCCCGGTCGACCAGCGTATCGAAAATTTCCTGCGTGACTATCTTGGCGATCTGCAGGGCATGGACATGCCCAGGCTTCCCAGCAACACCTTTGTGCTGGATCGTCACGGCGTCGCCCGTGAACTCTCCCTGCCCATGGGCAAGGACGAGTTCAAATCCGACATCGTCTCCAGCTATCGCGTGAAACAGGGGGTGCTGCACAACCCCGCCAGTGACCGCCGCACTACGAAAGGCTCGTTCCACATTGCCGAAGGCGGCCTGCCCATTCCCGGCGACAAGAAAGCGGTGCCCAGGAACGTGTTCGCCGCCATGCTGGGCCACGCCATGACACCACCGGAGTCCCTGCTGACACTGCCATTCACCGCCGAGGTGGAAACCCCGGCACGCATGTTCGTGTCCCTGCTGCTGCGTCCGGTGGTTTGCCCGGAAATTCCCGGCATGGATGCGGAAAAAACCATGGAGATCCGTTTCTTCGCCCCCGGCAACCTGGTGAGCAACCTGGATTTCGTAGAGAGCATCTTCGGCAACGGCGGCAATCCGTATCTTCCCAAGTTCGATGCCGCCCTGGACGTGGAACATTGGACCGGTCATACGGGCTGCGTGATTCTCGCCCCGCACCTGGTCAACTTCACCAAGAAGGAACTGGGCCTGCCCCACTGGGACGATGCTTCTGAACGCCAGCGCAGGGAAGACATGTGCTGGAAAGCCGAAGACGAGCTGTACAATGACGGCCAGGCTTTCAAGATCACAGCCCGTGACGAACGCGGAGTCATCGTGACCATCCTCGCCGACAACTACTACGGTTACTGCAAGAAAGAAGTAAAAACCCAGATCGGCTACTCCGCAAACCTGTTCGGCCTAGCGGAAGAGGAACATGCCGGTGGCGCCCTGGCCTTCCCGCGCCGCAACCACGGCGAGGAATTCGGCGTGGACAGCCGCACCCGCGACCCCAACTACAGTTTCAGGGAAATGGTCGAAAACTACGGCTCGATCATGAAGGTCAAATCCAAGGGCTACGGCATCGACAGGAAATTCCCCGATGTCATCTATGTGCCGCAGGATCTGCGCATGAATCTCAACAAGCAGATCATTACCTGGTGGAAAGACGGCGAGAAACAGCAGATCCGCCTGCAACCGGGCAAGATCTATGTTCAGCCCAACGGCTACAAGATCGAAATGAAAAAACACCCCGGCGCACCTTCCTGGCGCCTGGTGGGCACCGATCCCGAAGGCACCTTCTGCCACAAGCCCAGCACGGTTTCCGGCGGTGGCAAGTCGGAGATTTCCAAGTCCCTGAACGATGCTGTTATTTATTCACCGCTGTTCGTGGATGAACTGCAGGCAGACCTGGATCGGGTGCAGGAGATTTTCGACCGGGACTACAGCGACCGCTTACGCCCCGAACATGCAGACGAAGACCGCGACCCCACGCGCAAGCCCCTGAGCGAAGAGCGCAGCCTGGGTTCGGTCATCAAGCTGCTCACGCCTTCGTCCAGTTACACCGATGAATACAACGAGTGGCTGGATTCCATACCCCCGCGTATCCTCGCCCTGGTGCTCATGATCAAGCGCTTCTATCGCCAGGAATGGGGCACCCGGTGGCGCGAGCACCTCACGGTGGACATGGTGGACGGCGCCCCCGGCCACGAGCTGAAGCTGCATGACCGCAAGGTGATCGCCTCCTATCTGAGAGTCGGTTTCGACCGCGCCAACAAATGGCGCGTATTCAAGGTGCGTCAGGATTTCATTGCGGCGGAAAAGGTGCAGATGGAGGACGATATCAGCGCCTCCGTCGTCGTGCCTGCACGCAATATCGTGAACTGCCGCCCCGGCGCAGAAGACCAGACCCACAGCGTCAAGCTGGTCAAGAACTGCGAATACCGCCTGTTCCAGCGCCCGGATGATGCGGTCATTCCCGGTTATGACAAGCAGACCGAACAGGACATGGCCAAATCCGGTAACTTCCTGGCCAATTACGAGCCCCTGCAGGGCGGTTCGCTTGCGACCGTCGTGGAAGACGTGATGACCCTGTGCAGCTTCACGCCGCCCATGCGCAAACTGCTGGAATCGGTGTACAAGAAGGGCAAGGGTTATGTGGTTTCTTCCGCCCATCCACGGCTGGTGGACGGCGAGCCTTCCAAGAACCCGAGATACCTTCAGACCCGTCCGGATCTGCTCAACCCCATACGCAAGTATGTAGCGGAAATCGGCGCCAGGCTACACCGCAAACTGCCGCTGGATCAGCCCCTGTGCCAACCCGTCGATGCGGTATTGGCAGGCCGTCGCAACAACCCGCCCGAGCCTGGTATTCGTCCCCTCGCGGTGTACAACCCTATCCATTACCAGGAACTGCCCGAGCTGTTCATGGACTTCATCTGCTCCCTCACCGGCAAGTCGCCCTCGACTACCGGCGCCGGCAGCGAAGGCGCGCTCACTAAAGGCCCGTTCAATGCTCTGCGCCCGACAGCAGACCTGAACAACGCCCTGGTGTCGTTCATTCTCACCGGCTATGCGGGCTACTCCAGCTCTGCGGGCTTCATCGGGCCGGATCTGCGCGTCGATCACGACATCAGCCTGCTGATTCCGGAAATCTGGGCGCGCCTGCACAGCAGTCAGAGCGATCCAAAGGCGCTGATCGAACACGGCTATCTCGAACCCCTGAATGATTTCGAACACAAAGGGGAAAAAGTGCTGGCCAGCCGCCTTGGCTATCGCATCACCGACCGTTTCGTACATGGCTTCCTGGGCAAGATCTTTGACAACCCCAACCAGGTTTTCACCGACGAGATCCTCAAGCCCGAGACCCAGGATATGGACGTGTTCGCCGACGGCATAGGCAATATCGTGGAAGCGCAGCGCAAGGTGGCTCAGCGCTATCTGGACGACGGCTCCGTGGAAGAGGCCTGCCCTCCCCTGCGCGCGCTGCTGTACATCATGGCCACTGGCGAATACGAAGGGAAAGATGCACATCACCCGGACATCCGCGCCATGTTCACCCGCGAGTACCTGCTGGACTCCGACTGGTATCGTGAGCGCCTGGAGGTCAAGCAGCAACGCGATATCAATCTCTGGGAGCGCCACATCAACTCCCTGGAAACCTTCCTCAACCAGCCCGGCCATGAAGATGAGGCCCAGCGCCTGAACATTCACGAACGCCTGGCAGATGCCAGGGCCCGGCTGGATGCCTTGCGCAGCCCGGAATACCTGCAGACACTGACAGGCACCATCGGCGCCGACCCGCTGCGGCCTTCCCTCAGCGAGGATGCAACATCCAGAAACGAACAGCGCAAGGTCGCGTAATCGGCGGCGTTTGAAAGCCATCGAGCTTTGGATTCCGGCGTATGCCGGAATTCAAGGAAGCTCTGATTAACTCCATTTTCGTCATCCCGGCGAATGCCGGGATCCAGTAGAATCAACCACATAGATTCCGGCCTTC
>DTXR01000606.1 GCA_012962365.1 Chromatiaceae bacterium
AAAAACCCCGCACCACCGTGGGCTGGAAAGGCCTGATCAACGATCCCGACCTCAACAATTCCTTCAAGATCAATAAGGGCCTGGAGCTGGCCCGGCAGTTGCTGCTGGACGTCAATAACATGGGCCTGCCCGCAGGCACCGAGTTTCTGGATCTGATCTCCCCACAATACGTGGCGGACCTCGTGAGCTGGGGCGCCATCGGCGCACGCACCACGGAAAGCCAGGGGCACCGGGAGCTCGCGTCCGGCCTGTCCTGCCCGGTAGGCTTCAAGAACGGTACCGACGGCACCATGCGCGTGGCTGTGGATGCCATACGCGCAGCCGAGCGGCCCCATGTGTTCATGTCCATGACCAAGGAAGGCCATTCAGCCATTTTCTGCACCTCAGGAAACAACGATACCCACATCATCCTGCGCGGCGGCAAGCGCCCGAACTACGATGCCGAATCGGTGAACCTTGCTGCCGAGGAAATGGAAAAAGCGGGTCTGACACCACGGCTGATGGTGGATTTCAGCCATGCCAACAGCCACAAGCAATATGAAAAACAGGTGAATGTCGGCCGGGATGTGGCCGGACAGATCGAACGGGGGGATATCCGCATCGTCGGCGCGATGATCGAAAGCCACCTGGTGGGAGGGAATCAATCACTGGAGCCGGGCAAGGAACTGACCTACGGCCAGAGCATTACGGATGCCTGCCTCGCCTGGGAAGACAGTGTGCCCCTCATGGAGCTACTGGCGAAGGCCGTTCGCAAACGGCGGCAGGTTTAACCGGAATCCCGCACTTCTCCAACACCTTGATATCGAAGGGGAAGCGCCACATTCCGGGCTATCTGGTGAAGCTTCCGGGTTCGTTACATCTCATCAAACCCGGCCTTGTGAAACCATTCACGGGCCTTTTCTTCATCGGCTTCCACGCCATTGCCATCCTGGTACATCATGGCGATGGTGGTCATGGAACCCTGCAATCCCTGCTCCGCGCCTTTCATGAACCATTCCAGCGCCTTTTTGCCATCCTTGTCCACACATTCACCTTCCAGGTACATGAAACCCAGACCATGCTGGGCAAAGGGCAACCCCGCTTCCGCTGCCGCCTTCATGTGTTTGTAGGCCTGCAACTGGTTTTCCACCATTCCCAGCCCATTTTGTGCCATGATAGCCACCCGGTACTGGGCTTCCGCATTGCCGGCATCCGCCAGGGGCTCCAGCAGCTCCGCCGCGCGCACGAAGTGTTTTGCCTCGAACGCCGCAATACCGCTGTTCAGGGTCATTTCTTCTTCCATGCTGTTATTGTCTGCCATATCACAACTCCAAAACCAATACGCTCTATAATTTGGAAACAGATTGTAGCTCAAGCTAGCAGCACTTATTCACAGGCGAGCTACAGGGAAAACCCCAATTGCAGGAGCAACGCAGAGTGCTTAGTGTGGAAAGATGAATGCCCGCTACCGAATGATCCCTTTCTTCCTGGCCGTGGCATTATTGCTGCTGGCCATAAATCCGGCCATTGGCGACACCATCGCTCAGGAAGCACAGCGCAAACTGTTCCTCGGCGCAGAAAAACTTGCCGCCAACGGCAAGCCCCTTCCACGGCAGATGGATGCGCTGCTACGCAGCTACCCCCTTTATCCCTATCTGGAATACGCCAGGCTCAAGCGTGGACTGTCAAAGGCTCAGCCGTCAGAAGTCCGTGCCTTTCTCCAAAAGTATGAGGACACGCCACTGGCTTCCCTGTTGCGCAGGCGCTGGCTGAATACGCTGGCGAAACGGCAGGACTGGAAAAACTACCTCAAGTTCTATACGCCGCAATCCAACATCAGCCGCCAGTGCCATTACCTTCACGCACTGATCCGAACCGACAAGAAAAAACAGGCGTTCTCACAAACCGAGCCTTTGTGGTTGTACGGCAAATCACGCCCGAAAGCCTGTGACCCGGTATTCAAGGCCTGGCGTCAGGCAGGGCTGCTGACCACCGAGTTGATCTGGCGGCGCATCCAGCTGGCCATGGATCGCGGCCAAATCAAACTTGCACGCTATTTGCAAAAACTGCTGCCGGCGAACGAGCGCCCCTGGGTGGATACCTGGATACGCATTCACAATAAGCCCACATTGGCACTCACTGACCCTGGCCTGAAGAAAAAGCATCCCTGGCGTCAGAAAATCCTGGTGGACGCCGCCTATCGACAGATCAGAAAAAACCCCATCACGGCTTTGAACTATTGGGAAAAACTGCAAAAGCGTTTCAGTTTTTCCCTTCTAGACAAACATCTGATAAACCGCAAGCTCGCGCTCTGGCTGGTGCGCAAGGAAGACCCTGACGCCATCGACTTCATGACCAAGCTGCAACCCTGCAGCCATGACAGCAAGCTGCAGGAAGCGCTCGTCAGATCCGCACTGCTGCACAAGGACTGGGGTCAGGTGATCTCCAGAATCGAGCGCATGCCGGAAGAAGAGCAACAGACTGAACGTTGGACATACTGGCTGGCACGGGCATTGGAACAGACGGGACAGCGATCCCGGGCCAACACACTGTATGAACAGTTGTCCGTCGAGCGCAGCTATTACGGTTTCCTCGCGGCCGACCGAATCGGCGAACCTTACCAGTTCGCACCAAAAAAGAGCATTGTGGACATGAAGCTGAGCACTGCCATCAGCAACAACCCGGCCGTGACCCGTGCCAAGGAACTGCTGGCACTGAATCGCTGGGTGGATGCCCGCCGGGAATGGCGTTTCGCCACGCGCGATCTCACGGCCGATGAATACATCGCCGCCGCCGAGCTGGCCCAATCCTGGAACTGGCACGACCAGGCCATTTTTACCCTCGCCAAGTCAGGCTACTGGGATGACCTTGAATTGCGCTTTCCCTTGGAGCACCTTTCCGATGTGAAACGCTATGCCGGCAGGCATAAGCTGGACATGTCCTGGGTATATGGCGTGATACGACAGGAAAGTGCGTTCAATGCCAGCGTACGCTCCTATGCAGGCGCCATCGGCCTGATGCAGCTGATGCCGGCAACGGCACGTTATGTCTCCAAAAAACTGCTGAAGCAAAAGCGCTCTCCCAAACACAAGGATCTGATCACGCCAAGCATTAACATCGAACTGGGCACAACCTATCTCGCCGATGTATTCTCAAGTCTGGGAGACAATCCGGTACTGGCTACCGCCGCCTACAATGCAGGGCCGCACCGCGTAAAACGCTGGATGCCGAAATCCACGCTGCCGGCGGATATCTGGGTGGAACTGATTCCGTTCAGGGAAACCAGAGGATATGTGCAACGGGTCTTCACCTACGCCGCAATTTACGATCACCGCCTCGAACACCGGCTGACGCGGCTGACCGAGCGCATGTTGCCTGTACAAGGAACAGAAGCGGCACAGACGGCCCAAACGAACATCAAGGACAATACCGCATTGTAGAGAACTCCCGCGATAGAAATCCGGGAACACTGCCCCCGGAAAAATCAGATCGATTACTGATTGAGCAGAAAATCCTGCAACAGCTTCCGGTCGGCATCATCGATCTGATGGAACTCGCAGCCGAAACGATAGCTGTCTTGAGACAGGCGGTGGCAGAAGATGACCCGGCAGCGGGTTTGCAGTTCCCGGTTCGATTCCGGCAGGCGAAATGCAATATCCACATATACGCCAAAAACCGGGCCAGGCGTCTTGCGCCCTTCGGGCATGATGCGGCATTGCGCCCCGGCATCACACAGAAAGTCCAACCCGATTTCGGTAAGCTGCTCGACCAGAACAGGTTGCGCCATAGAACCGCGAACACGCATTTGCGCACGTAATGCCGTTTCTACACGATGTAACTTGTGCTTGAATGCATACATATCGTCATTCCGATGCTCCGGCTCCCTACCTGGGCAAGAACATGCAAATCAGTTTTTACCGGATAATTTTTCCCTTGTCCGGTTCAATATCTCTGGATCCGTGACCAGTTCATAGAAGCTATTGCCACTATTTTTGGAAGGACCTGTCAATTTGCTTCCGTCCCAGTGCTTGATCGCGCTGTGGCGTACAACCTGCCATCGGGTTTTTCCGGAAAGATCCGGAAAA
>DTXR01000607.1 GCA_012962365.1 Chromatiaceae bacterium
GCCGACCAGAATGTCCAGTGGGATCAATCCATCGATATTGATCTGAATACACATTTTGAAGATCCTGATGGGCAGGCATTGAGCTACGGTGTATATGGTCGTCCAAACTTCCTTTTGCTGAGCAACGGCCGCTTGCATGGCACGGTCAGTCATGATTTTACCGGTGAGATAACTGTCAGGGCTTACGATGGTTTCGGCGGTGAGATTAAAGACACTTTCCAACTGACCGTCTTCATGCCCCTGGTCGATGAGGACAGGTTTGGTGTTGCTGAAGGGCAGCCCCCGCACACACTGAACTATACACTTTCGGCCCAGCCGTCTGCGTCTGCCCCGGTTACCTTGCGCCTGACCCCGGACAATGCCCAGATTGATCTGGGTGCAGGCCCGGGGGCATTTATGGATCTGATTTTCAACGACGGCAACTGGAATGTGCCTCATCCGGTTACGGTTGCTGCGGTTGATGATGCGATAGCCGAACAAAGTAGTACATCCGGCATCAGCATGACAATGCAGAGTGCCGACCCTAATTTCCAGGGAGGGGAAGCAGAGAAAACCAGCGTTTATATCAGCGACAATGACCGGGCGGGCATTTCTGCCTCTCCCGGCACTGTGCTGACAGGAGAACAGACCGGTGCTGATGACAGTTTGAATATCACATTGACCTCAGAGCCTGTTCATCCCGTGACCCTGAATGTCACTTCCAGTAATACAGCTGAATTTGCTGTTGCTCCTGCCAGCCTGGTATTTAATGCAAGCAACTGGAATGCCGCACAAACAGTTACCGTTACAGGCGTGGATGATGCCGTGGAGGATGGCACGCAAAACGGACAGATACAGATAGTTGGCATCAGTAGTGACCCCTTCTATCAGGGCAGGGGCAAGGATATTCAGGCGCGCAATACGGATGATGACAAGGCGGGTGTCACCATTACACCTGTTACAGACCTTAGGACAACCGAGGCGAATGAAGGCTTTCCTCATGATGCCAGCTTCCGCGTGGTGCTCAACAGCGCACCTGCTTCCGGAGGTATAGTGACTGTAAGTCTGCAAAGCAGCGATACAACGGAAGGGACGCTGAGTACCTCTTCGGTGATGTTCGATGAAACCAGCTGGGATAC
>DTXR01000608.1 GCA_012962365.1 Chromatiaceae bacterium
GATGATCCTCTTGATGGTGTCGTCTTTTTCCTTGAGTAATGCCGGAGCTGCGCTCATGTAGCGGCAACCCATGGCCTTGAGGATTTTCAGTGCGGCAGGATGGGTGGTGAAGCTGTCGATCATGGTGTTGATATCCAGCCTATGCAATGCTGCGATGCATTCGTTGGCCAGTTTGAGGTTCTTGGCGATCTGCGACAGGCGGAAGGAAATGATCAGCCCCCGTGTAGATACATCCTGCCGGGTGCGCTGGCGGTCCAGCCAGCGCGGGTATTCCGGGTTGTGCAGGGAAGAGATGGACTGGGGAACGATGATGTTGGCTTCGGGTTGTTCCAGGTGCATTCTTTTCAGCGTTTGCAGGGCGGTATTAACCATCCACCGATCCAGTGCGGCGCCCATGTCCGTCACTGCCGCCAGTTTGCGCAGGCTCTTGTAGGGGATCATCTGCCCGCTGGCTGTTTTCAGATTACCATTCAGCAGATAGCTCTTGCGGTCGGGAAAGCGGGTTTGTAGCAACGGATGAAAACCCGCCTCCAGCAGGTTTTCATCGATGGCCTGCTTCATCAGGCGCATGAGTTTGATGTTTTGTTCCGGCATGCTTTGGGTCATGATGGCAGCCTAAAGAATATCAGAGGCAAAATCGGCCAACCGTGACCGTTCGCCGCGTAAAAGGGTAATGTGACCACTGTGTGGCCATTGCTTGAAACGATCTACCACATAGGTCAGGCCAGAGGTTGTTTCAGTCAGATAGGGGGTATCGATCTGGGCGACATTGCCCAGACAAATGACCTTGGTGCCCGGCCCTGCGCGGGTGATCAAGGTCTTCATCTGCTTGGCGGTCAGATTCTGTGCCTCGTCGAGGATGATATATTTGTTCAGAAAAGTGCGTCCGCGCATGAAGTTCAGGGAATGGATGCGAATGCGTGAGCGCAGCAGGTCATCTGCGGCTGCGCGTCCCCAGTCACCACCGCCGGTCTGAGTCAGTACCTCCAGGTTATCCATCAGTGCGCCCATCCAGGGGGTCATTTTTTCTTCCTCGGTACCGGGCAGGAAACCGATGTCCTCTCCCACGGGCACGGTGACCCGGGTCATGATGATTTCCTTGTAGATATTCTTGTCCAGCACCTGTGCCAGACCTGCAGCCAGCGTCAGCAGCGTTTTGCCCGTGCCTGCGGTGCCCAGCAGGGTAACGAAGTCGATATTGGGATCGAGCAGCATGTTTAGGGCAAAATTCTGTTCCCGGTTGCGTGCCTGTATGCCCCATACAGAATGTTTTGGGGATGTATAGTCTTCCGCCAGCTCGATCAGGGCGGCATCGTCCTCCTCCTTCTGGCGCACGATGGCCTGGAAAGGCTGGTCGCCTTCCATGTACAGGCACTGGTTGACGTACCAACCCCTGGTATCGGGACCGCCGACGCGGTAGTAGGTGTGTCCGGATTCCTGCCAGGATTCGATGTCCTTGCTGTGACGATCCCAGAAATCCTGCGGCAGTTCCCGGGTGCCGCTGTAGAGCAAGCTGACATCATCCAGCACCTGATCGTTGCTGTAGTCTTCCGTTGGCACACCGACGATGGCGGCTTTGATGCGCAGATTGATGTCCTTGGAGATGAGGATAACCCGCCGATCAGGCACTTTTTCCTGCAACGCGAGGGCGGCGGCGAGTATGGAATTGTCCGGTGTATTGCCGGGCAGGGATTCAGGAAGGTTATTGATCATACTCCGGGTCTGGAAAAACAGCCTTCCGGATTTATCCTGCTGCTCGTTGCTGCCGAAGTTTGGAATCGGCAGACCATGGTCGATCTCCTGCTTACTGCGGTGGGCAACGATCTCATCGAGAAAGCGGCTGGCCTGGCGAGTGTTGCGTGCGACCTCCGACATCCCTTTCTTGCCCTTGTCGAGTTCCTCCAGTACCACCATGGGGATGAAGATGTCGTGCTCCTCGAAGCGGAACAGCGCGGAGGGATCGTGCATCAGCACATTGGTGTCCAGCACGAACAGACGTTTTCTCTCGGCAGATTCAGGCATATAGGAGGGTCTCAATCGTTCCTTTTCAATCGTTTCAATGTGTCCAGCACATCCTGAACGTGTCCTTTGACTTTTACTCCACGCCATTCGTGGCGCAGGATGCCTCTGTCGTCGATGATGAACGTGCTGCGTTCGATGCCGCGGACTTTCTTGCCATACATGTTTTTCATCTTGATCACGCCAAAGGCGTTGCACAGGGTTTCTTCTTTGTCGGCGACCAGATCAAAAGGGAATTCCTGCTTCGCCTTGAAGTTTTCCTGCGCCTTGAGGCTGTCCCGGGATGCGCCGAGGATTACGCTGGACTGACGGCGGAACTTGAAAATAGCGTCCTTGAAGTCCAGTCCTTCCTGGGTGCAACCTGGGGTGCTGGCCTTTGGGTAGAAATACAGGATGAGCCATTTCCCCAGATAGTCCGACAGTTTTGCTGCTTTGCCCCCTGTCAGGAGAAGTTCAACGTCCGGAATCTTTTTGCCGATTTTTACCATGTTCAAGCTTCCTCTTGTTATCTTTTCGGCCAACGGGCGATTTTATTAACAGGTTTGTGGAGACAAGCTAGAGCGACTTCTTGTAGGGCTCCAATACAGCATCCAGGTTGATGCTGTCGCAAAATTCAAGGAATTCGTCCCGAAGTTCGCTGATGCCGCTACCGACGGGCACGCCAATGTTCATTTGCACCGCAAACATGGGCGTACCCGTGTGGGGCGCGGCATAGCTGCTGGTGGTGAGATCCATGATGTTGATATCGCGCTGCGAAAAGAAGTTGGCAAGTTTGTGGACGATGCCGGGATTGTCCAGCGATACCACTTCCACCAGATAGGGAAGGGCATCTGCAGCTTCGCTGCTTCCTGCTGTCTGGCGGGCGATAATCGTCAGGTCGAGGTTCTTTTCCAGCTCGGGAATCTGGCTCTCCAGGCGCGCCAGCTGGTTCCACGGGCCTTCCACCAGCAGCAAAATGGCAAATTCTCCTCCCAGCACGGTCATGCGGCTGTCGCTGATACTGCAATCGAGCAGGAAAATGGCTTTGGATAACTCATCCACGATACCGGGCCGATCCCGACCGAGTGCGGAGAGTACGAGTTGATTCATTGAATTGTTCATGGTGTCAGAGTTTATCCTATTCGATCATCTTGTTCATGATGGATCAACGGTGCTGATAGGAGGCAGTACCCAGACCGCCAGGCGACGGGAGATATCCTTCGAAATACACCGATATTTCGGGTAATGACACCATAATAATGGCGGATACGCCGAAATTTCTATTGCAGGCCCCGGTATCCAGAATTGTTGGAGCAGCCATTGATGGTGATTTTTACTCGAATAGATATTCAATTCTTATGATAAGGGCACCTCTAAAAATTCTATTTTTGCACCGCTCGAATGAGAACGACTCTCATTGCGTGCAGGACAATCAGCC
>DTXR01000609.1 GCA_012962365.1 Chromatiaceae bacterium
CGTGGAAGCGGGTGTGATTGCCATGACGGCTTTCATCTCACCCTTCCGGGAAGAGCGCGAACGGGTGCGTGATCTGTTCGAGGAAGGTGAATTCATCGAAGTGTACTGTGACTGCAGCCTGGAAACCTGCGAAGAGCGGGATGTGAAGGGGCTGTATGCCAAGGCAAGAGCAGGCCTGATCCCGAACTATACAGGGATTTCCTCGCCCTACGAAGCACCGGAGCAGCCGGAGATCCGGGTACATACAGACACAGAAAGTCTGGATGAAAGCATCGATCGCGTACTCGATTATCTGCAGGAAAGAAAGTTGATCGGCTGAATGCGGGTTCTGATCGTAAAAACCTCGTCCCTGGGTGACCTGATCCACACCTTTCCCGCCATCACCGATGCCGTTGCCGCCTGTCCTGATATTGAATTTCACTGGCTCGTTGAAGAGGCATTCGTTCAGGTGCCGGGCTGGCATCCGGGGATAAGCAGGACCCTTCCCATCGGCCTGCGCCGCTGGCGCAAGAACTGGCGTTCGGCCTGGAAAAAAGGCCAGATCCAACAGTTTCGCGGCGCTTTGCAACAGGAAGCCTATGATCTGGTCATTGATGCCCAGGGGTTGCTGAAGAGCGCCCTGCCGGCGCGCTTGGCCCGGGGGTTGCTGGCCGGCTACGACCGCCATTCCCTGCGCGAACCTCTTGCGAGCCTGTTCTATCAAAAGCGCTATGCGGTATCCCGGGATTTGCATGCGGTGGATCGTATCCGCAGGTTGTTTGCCCTGGCGCTGGACTACGGCCTGCCGGATACACCCCCGGTATATGGCTTGTCCGGCGAGCAGCCGGAGCGGGGCCAAACCCTGATATTCCTGCACAGCACTACCTGGCCCAGCAAGCACTGGCCTTTGCCTTATTGGGTGGCGCTGACCCGGCTGGCGGTAGAGGCCGGCTATCAGGTGTTGTTTCCCTGGTATGAACCTGAAGAGCGCCTGCGGGCAGAGAAGATCATCAGCCAGGCCGAATCCGGTGAGCTGCTGCCGCGCTTGGATCTGGATGGGCTCAAGGATCAATTGCTGCGCGGCGGCGGCGTGGTGGGCGTGGATACGGGGCTGGCGCATCTGGCTGCCGCGCTGAATACGCCTGCCGTGACCCTGTATGGTTCGACGGTTGAAGGACTGACCGGCGCCCTGGGTGAGCGGCAGAAAAACCTGGCAGTGGATTTTGCCTGCGCTCCCTGCCTGCAGCGCCAATGCAACTACGCAGAAGAAACGCCCGTGAAGCCTGCCTGTTATCAGACACTGCCGCCAGATCTCGTCTGGTCGGCGCTTCGTGGACAAATGGCGCCATTATGAAGCTGGCTTTCGTCCTGTTCAAATACTTTCCCTTTGGCGGTCTGCAGCGGGACATGCTGCAGATTGCCATCACCTGTCAGGCGCGGGGGCATGAAGTTCATATATTCACGCTCAGTTGGGAAGGCCAGCGTCCCGAAGGAATGAAAGTTCACGTGCTTCCCGTAAAGCGCTGGAGCAATCACGAGAAATACCGCGTTTTTCATGAGCGCCTACGACCCCTGTTCGATGAACTCCGAATCGACCGGGTGGTGGGCTTCAACAAGATGCCTGGGCTGGATTTCTACTACGCGGCAGATCCCTGTCTCAAAGACAAACTGTACCGGGAGCGGAATGCCCTGGTGCGCCGTTTGCCGCGCTATCGGCATTTTCTGTCCTATGAAAAAGCGGTATTCGGGCGGGACAGCGCCACGGAAATTCTGCTCATTTCCTCCCGCCAGCACCTGATCTACAAGCAATACTATGACACCCAGGAAGCGCGCCTGCATATGCTGCCGCCCGGCATCGACATGAGCCGCATGGCGGGTTCTGATGCACCGGAAATGCGCAAAGATCTGCGTCATGAGTTCGGTATTGCCGATGACGAATTCCTGATACTCTGCATCGGCTCGGGTTTTCGTACCAAGGGGCTGGATCGCTCTATACTCGCGCTGGCCTCCCTGCCCGAAACGTTCCGCCGAAAGACCCGTATGATCGCCATTGGGAGCGACAACGGTGAACCTTTCGAGCGCCTGGCGCGTCAACAAGGTGTGGATGCGCATTTTCAGATATTGCATGGACGGGACGACATACCCCGGTTTCTCCAGGGTGGGGACCTGCTGCTCCATCCCGCCTATTACGAAAATTCCGGCATGGTGATCTTGGAGGCAATCATCGCCGGCCTGCCGACCCTGGTGACCGAAATCTGCGGCTACGCCTACTTCGTGGAAGAGGCGGATACCGGCATTGTGGTGCCCGAACCGTTTTCCCAGGACATGCTCAATCAGAGTCTGGTGGAAATGCTGGCGTCGGAACGCAGGGCCACCTGGCGTGAGAACGGTATCCGCTATGGCCGCAGCCATGACCTGTACAGCATGACCGAATACGCCGCAGACCTGATACTTTCATGATCTGGCTGAGCAAAAGCTTTTCCCGGAGCCTCGAACATCCCTGGACATCGGTGGCAGATGCATTCCGGGTGAAAGGGGAGGAGTTCCGTAACCCCGAGGGTGCCAACCGACGCACCCTGCGCTTCGAAGTCGGGGGAAAGGGCTACTTTCTGAAGCTGCATTGGGGTGTGGGCTGGAAGGAGATCCTGAAGAACCTGCTCAGTGTACGCCTGCCGGTCATCGGCGCATCGAACGAATGGCGAGCCATCCGGCGCCTGGAAGAACTGGGTGTCGAAACCATGCATCTGGAAGCCTATGGCAGCGACGGCTGGAATCCCGCGGCCCAGCGCTCCTTTGTGGTGACCCGGGAGCTGGAAAACACCGTCAGTCTGGAAGATTATTGCGCCGACTGGACCGCAAAGCCCCCGGTGTTTGCCGAAAAGCGTTACCTGATCGAGCGCGTGGCGGAAATGACCCGCCAGCTGCATCACAATGGCGTTAATCACCGTGATCTGTACATCTGCCATTTCCTGCTGCAGCAGCCCTGGGATGGAACGGCGGAAGGGCTGCATCTGTACCTGATCGATCTGCACCGGGTGCAATTACGCAACCGCGTTCCCCGCCGCTGGGTGGTCAAGGACGTGGGCAGCCTGTATTTTTCCGCCATGGAGGCCGGCCTGACGCGCCGGGATCTGTATCGCTTCCTGCGCACGTATCATGCGAAGTCCCTGCGGCAGATATTTACCCGGGAGAAACGCTTTTTGCAGTCCACGGCAGACCGCGCCATGGCTCTGAAAAACAAGGGGATACCAGATGAATAGCTTCGTTGAGAAAGGCTGGGGCGAGATCCTGGCGCACAATGATCTGGACAGTTTCGAGGCCCTGTGGAACCTGGAGGCCGACTGGTTCGAGCCGCCCAATTACCGCCGCGGCGGTTGGAGTGGCGTCTCGCGTATCACCCTGTCGTTGCCGGAAGGCGGGTCAGAGTCCCTGTTTCTCAAGCGCCAGGAAAATCATATGCGCAAGACCTGGCGGCATCCTGTATCCCGGGAGCCGACCTTTCGCAGCGAGGCGCGCAACCTGCGCTTGCTGAACAGCAGGGGCATCGCCGCTCCCCACATGGTCTACTATGGGGAACGGAAAACGCCCGAAGGCTGGCAGGTGATACTGGCCACCCGGGAGCTCAAGGGGTATCTACCCATGGATGAGCTCATCGAGAAATGGCATGCAGAGGGTTGGGGAAAACACCGTGTACAGCGCCAGAGGGTGATCCCCCAAGTGGCTGAAGTCCTGCGCAAACTGCATCACCTGCGGCTGGTGCACAATGCCATGCATGCCAAGCACATGTTCGTGCAGGAACAGACAGGTGCCGCCTGTCTCATCGACATGGAAAAGATGCGCTCCCGCCTTACCCGGCGCCAGGCGATGCTGCGTGACCTGGAGACATTCAATCGCCGCACGGCGCATATCAGCCGTACGGATCGGCTGCGATTCCTGCTGCACTACATGCACAAGGCTCGACTGGATGATGACGTGAAGGCCTGCTGGCGGATACTGGTGGATAGGGCGGAACACAAGAATGCCGGCAGACGCGGACGCTAGGACCTTTCTGATTACATCGTCATTCCGCCGGAATGACGTAAAAAGACGCGATCAGCGTTTTCCTGGATCCCTCCTGCCGTTGGTGACCTTCGCACTCCTGAGCTCGAGCATTGGCGCCGAAAATCTGCAGCCAAGCGCCGGACAGATCGCGGAGCA
>DTXR01000610.1 GCA_012962365.1 Chromatiaceae bacterium
ATAACTTGTAATGCTGGAGTTATACATTGGCCATCAATTACACCAAAATCCTGAATCTGGCCCGTGACAATCATTGGCATGCGGCACACGAGATGGTGCAACCCTTTTCCGACAGCCTGTCCTGTCAGATTCATGCCTATCTGCATCGGGTGGAAGGCGATGACTGGAATGCCGATTACTGGTATCGCAAGGCCGGCATGCAACGGCCGGAAAATACGCTGGAAGAAGAACTGGCGCGACTCAACACCCTGGCAGGCAGGGAAAAACAGGATTAGACCACAGCCTCAATACAGCCGGTTTGTTCCAACTTTGGAGGGTGAAATGCGCATAACCGACATTCCGGTAACATTGTTCCCTGGCGATGAGCCGGGGAACAATCCCCTGTAAATCAATCGAGCACGTGGCTCACCAGCCCGTCTGCCAGCTTGGGCTCGAACCAGGTGGACTTGGGAGGCATGACTTCACCCGCATCCGCCACGGCCATGAGCGCTTCCATAGTGGTTGGATAGAGGGAGAAGGCGACCTGCCAGTCACCGGAATTCACCCGCTTTTCCAGCTCACCCAGGCCACGGATGCCACCCACGAAATCGATGCGATTGTCCGTACGGGGATCCTCAATACCCAGCAGAGGCGCAATGAGGTTGTTCTGAAGCAGGCTCACATCCAGGCGCGCCACAGGATCGTCCTGAGGGATACGCTCGGATTTGACAGTCAGTTTGTACCACTGATTGCCCAGGTACATGCCGTACTCACCGGTATGGCCAGGCTTGACGGGATCATCTGAAGGCTGGATATCGAAAGCCGAGCTGATCTGCGCCACGAATTCCTCGGGAGACAGACCGTTGAGATCCTTCACCACCCGGTTGTAATCAAGGATCTGCATCTGGTCGTGAGGAAAGATGACGCTGAGGAAATAGTTGTAGCTCTCCTCCCCCGTATGGGCAGGATTGGCAGCCTTGCGCGTGGCCGCCACCCGGGATGCCGCCGCTGAACGATGATGGCCGTCGGCCACGTACAGCGCATCCAGGGCATCGAAAGCCTCGGTGAGGGTCGTCACCTTTTCTCTGTCGGACAGCACCCACAGCTCATGACGCACGCCATCGGCAGCGGTCACGTCGATGTCCGGTGTGCCTTGGGTGGTTTCCGCCAGGATGCGGTCGATGGTTCCGGTAGCGGGATAGACGAGGAACACGGGGCCGGTCTGGGCGTTGAGGGTGTCGATGTTACGCACCCGGTCATCTTCCTTCACCGGGCGGGTGAACTCGTGCTTCTTGATGCGATCCTGATCATAGGCCTCCACGGAAGCCACAGCCATGAGCCCGGTCTGCATGTGATCGCCCATGGTCAGGCGGTAAACGTAGTAGCTGGGCCTGTCTTCCCGGGCCAGCACGCCCTCTTCCACCATGCGATCCAGGTTCTCCCGGCCCTTGGCATAGACTTCAGGCGCATAGGGGTCCGTGCCTTCCGGCAGATCCACCTCGGGACGGGAAATGTGCAGGAAACTCCAGGGACGGCCTGCCACCATGGCCCGGGCTTCCGCCTCGTTCATTACGTCATAGGGAGGGGCAACAACATCATCGGCACGTCCGGCAACGGGACGCAGGCCGGTAAAGGCTTTGATCAGGGACATGAGACTACTCGCTGGAATTGAAAACTGGGCGCAATTGTTTCAAAAATCGGCCAGGAATGCACCCGAGATTACGCTCGTTCTTCGATCCAGTGCATCTGTATGGCTTCCAGGATCTTCTCACCACTCTTGTCCGGATCATCATCGAAATCCGGCAGGGCGATGACCATGTTGCGTAGATCCACGAAATTGACCTTCAAGGGATCCACATCAGGGTGGGTTTCATCCAGCTCGATGGCGATATCCAATACATCTGTCCAGCGCAGTCCCATCAGTGATTCTCCGATACCTGGTTGATCGTGTACTTGGGGATCTCTACCACCAGATCCTCATCCGCTACTTCAGCCTGACAGCTGAGACGTGACTCCGGCTCCAGGCCCCAGGCCTTGTCCAGCAAATCCTCTTCCGTTTCGCTGGCTTCGTCAAGAGAATCGAAACCCTCGCGCACGATGACGTGACAGGTGGTGCAGGCGCAGGATTTCTCGCAGGCATGCTCGATCTCGATGCCATGCTCCAGCGCAGCATCACAGATGGTGGTGCCGGGATCAGCGTCGATGACCGCGCCTTCGGGGCAGATTTCCTCATGGGGAAGAAAGATGATCTGGGGCATTGAACTAGGTTCCACTCACTCGAATTCGTTAATGTTATGACCGGCCATGGCTTCCTGAATGCCGGTGTTCATGCGGCGTTCGACATAGAACTCGCACACTTTTTCCACATTCTTCGCCTGTGCGTCGATTACACCGGCATCATCCCCTTCAATGGCTTCTGCGAGTTGCTGCAACGCAGCTTCGATCTGTTCCATCTCCTGGGCGTTCAATAAATCTTCGCCGTCTTTGGACAGGGCGGCCTGCAAGGCTTCGACGACGCGCAGTCCCTCCACCCTGGCCTCCGCCAGCTTACGCTCTTCCAGATCCTCTTCGGCATGTTCGAATGAAGCCTGCAACATGCCGGTGATTTCTTCATCGCTGAGGCCATAAGATGGCTTGACGGTGACACTGGCTTTCACGCCCTGGCTGAGTTCTTCCGCCTCCACGTTGAGCAGGCCGTCAGCATCCACACTGAAGGTGACGCGGATACGGGCGGCGCCGGCCACCATGGGTGGAATGCCACGCAACTCGAAACGCGCCAGTGAACGGCAGTGTTCCACCATCTCACGCTCGCCCTGAACCACATGTATCGCCATGGCGGTCTGGCCATCCTTGAAAGTGGTGAACTCCTGAGCGCGGGCCACAGGAATGGTCGTGTTACGGGGAATGACCTTTTCCACCAGCCCTCCCATGGTCTCGAGGCCGAGGGAAAGCGGTGTGACATCCAGCAGCAGAATTTCGTCATCGGGCTTATTGCCCGCAAGAATATCCGCCTGAATGGCGGCACCCAGGGCAACCACCCGGTCGGGGTCGATATCCACCAGCACGGGGCGCTGGAAAAATTCACCCACTTTTTCGCGCACCCGCGGCATACGGGTGGAACCGCCCACCATGACCACTTCCTTGACGTCTTCTGCCTCCACGCCCGCATCCCGCAGGGCACGGCGGCAGGCGCTGATGGTCTTGCGGATGAGCGGATCGATCAACGCATTGAATGTTTCTCTGTCCAGTGTTCCCTGCCAGCGGCCATCACCGGGGATAGCGATATCCAGATCGATACTTTCAGCATTGCTCAGGGCTTCTTTGGCATTGCGCGCATCCTGCATCAGCTGGCGCAGAGCCTTGTGATCAGCATCATCGGCAATGCCCGCCTGCTGCATGATCCATTCGGCGATCACCTGGTCAAAATCATCGCCGCCCAGGGCGGAATCACCGCCGGTGGACATGACCTCGAACACACCTTTGTTGAGACGCAGAATGGAAATGTCGAAGGTGCCGCCACCCAGGTCGAAAATGGCATGTACGCCATCGGCACCACGATCCAGGCCATAGGCCACAGCCGCAGCCGTCGGTTCGTTCAGTAGCCGGAATACGTGTAGTCCGGCGAGCCGGGCCGCATCCTTTGTTGCCTGGCGCTGGGCATCGTCGAAATAGGCGGGTACCGTGATGACCACGCCGTTCAATTCACCACCCAGGGTGTTTTCCGCACGTCTGGCCAGCACTTTGAGTATTTCCGCAGAAACCTCGATGGGGCTGACATCACCAGCCGCCGTGCGAATGCGCGGCACACTGCTGTCCTGCTGTACAAACTCATAGGGCAGACCCTCGCCCAGGGATTTGATGTCGGACACCGGGCGGCCGATCAGGCGCTTGGCGGAAGCAATGGTGTTGAGCGGATCTTGCGTGGCCTCGTCTCTGGGGATGTGCCCCACATCCACCGCGCCTTTGGTATACGAGACGACCGATGGGAGCAGATGACGCCCTTGATCATCCGGCAGGGTTTCCGCCTGACCACTGCGTACCGCCGCCACCAGTGAATTGGTGGTTCCCAGATCGATGCCTGCCGCC
>DTXR01000611.1 GCA_012962365.1 Chromatiaceae bacterium
TATTTATAACGATAGTCGCGTTGTACTCACTAACATTAAGACCAGTTGTGTTTAGGGATACTGTGAGATGAGAAAGAATAGGAGGCTGATCATTTTATCATTTCCGCTATAACAAATCCCATGAGCAGAAATGCCCCCAGGAAAGACAGCGCTCCGATGGCGGGGACGCGTGTCAGAACAACCAGCAAGGGGGCGGCGAACAGCATGAACGAGCCGAGATGTTGACCCCAGAGCGTCGCCATGACGAGACGGTTGCGCCAGGCGAACAAGGGCTCTCCGGCATGATGTTGCAATGCATGACCGACCTCATGGGCTGCGACTGTGATGGCGGTCAGTGTCTTGCCATCGAATTTATCGGGGGAGAGCCGGACGCTGCGTGCCGCCGGGTCGTAATGGTCGCCCTTATCGGTGGTCTCTACGCCGACATGATCGAGACCGTACTGATTCAGTAGATGCCTCGCGAGTTCCCCTCCGGTGCCGGGGAAATTCTCTTCAGGGCGCTGGTTGTAGCGATTGAGCACACGCTGCACCCACCATTGAGGGCCGAAAATCACGGCCAGCAGCAACAGGATCAGTATCAGGTACGGCATCAGTTCAGCAGGGGGAGCAGTGCCCTCCAGATGTTTTCGAGGATGGCGGGTTGGGCCGCAGCGCTGGGATGCAGGCCGTCCGGCTGCATCATGGCGCGGGTTTCGGCAACGCCTTCGAGAAAAAACGGAACGAGAGCCGCCCGCCTTTCTTCCGCAACCCGTGCATAGATGGCGTTGAACCTGTTCCGGTAGGCCGAACCAAAATTTTGGGGCAGTTGTATGCCGAGCAACAGCACCTTTGCGCCTGATTCCTGACTCAAGGCCGTCATTCTGTTCAAATTATCTGCGATATTTTGAAGACGCAGGCCGCGCAATCCGTCGTTGGCGCCCAGTTCGATGATGACGACAGCAGGCCGCTCCCTTTCGAGCGCTTTTGGTAGCCGGTTGAGTCCGCCGTGGGTGGTGTCACCGCTGATACTGGCATTGATCACCCGCAAGGAATACCCCTGTTGATTCAGTCGTTGCTGCAGAAGGGCAGGCCATGCTTTCTCCTTACTGATACCATAACCGGCACTCAGGCTGTCTCCCAGAACCAGGATGCTGTCTTCTGCCCAGGCATCGGCAACCCGGATGGACAACAACAGTAACAGGTAGATGAACACTCTCATATCGGCAAAAGCTATATCAAAATCGGTGCAGGCGCCTGGCGGCTCGTTGCTGTCCATCCTCACGGGTGTGGATCTGAATGTCAATGCCGGAGAGGCAGTGGCGTTGCTGGGGGCGTCGGGCTCGGGAAAATCCACCCTGCTGGGATTGTTGGCCGGGCTGGATGAGCCGACTTCAGGCGAAGTCGTGCTGCTGGGGCAGCAGTTGAACGCGCTGGATGAGGATGCCCGCACCCGTCTGCGGCTGGGGAAGGTGGGTTTCGTTTTCCAGTCCTTTCAGTTGCTGCCCGGTATGACTGCGCTGGAAAATGTTGACCTGCCGTTGAAGCTGTCAGGCATCGCAAATCATCAGCAGCAGGCAGCAACGCTGCTGGAAGAAGTGGGCCTTGCGGAGCGCATCGATCATCTGCCTCGCCAGTTGTCCGGTGGTGAACAGCAGCGGGTGGCGCTGGCGCGGGCGTTTGCCGGTGATCCCCAGATCCTGTTTGCGGATGAACCCACGGGCAATCTTGATCCCGAAACCGGCCAACAGGTCATCGACCTGATGTTCTCTCTCCGAGATCGCTGCAGCACCACGCTGGTGCTGGTAACCCACGACGGGAAGCTGGCGGAACGTTGTGACTGCATCTACCGCCTGGAGCAGGGCAGGCTGATGAGCGCGAGCTGATGTTACTGCCATCCTTCGTGTATCGTACGTGGCAGAGCAAGGCGTTGCTCATCCTGATGCTGGCGCTGATGGTGGCCGTAACCGCATTGACTTCGGTTGCCTTTTTCGTGAACCGAGTGGACAAGGCGCTGGTATTGCAGGGTTCAGCCCTGATGGCTGCCGACCTGGTTGTCCAGCAGGGGGATGCCCCGCCGGAAGCCTGGGTCGATCATGCAGCGGGCATGGGTCTGAAAACTTCCAGGCAGCTTGTTTTCCCCAGCGTCATCTTTCACAAAGATGAACCCCTGCTGGTGCAGGTGAAGGCGGTGGATGAAAACTATCCGTTGCGTGGCAGCTTCGAAGTGGCCACCATGCAGGGCGTGACAGAGTCCGCGCCGCCCCGGGGGCAGGCCTATGCCAGCCCCTCATTGCTCAACGCGCTGAGCGCCGCCCGGTATGATGTGCAAATTCCAATTGGTACGCAGCAGCTGCGCATTGCAGGGGAAGTGAAGCAAGAGCCGGACATGTCCGGCAGCCTGTTTCAGTTTGCACCTCAGCTGATGATGAACTACGCAGATGTGGCGGCCACCGGCCTGATCACTCCGGCCAGCCGGGTGCAGTACCGCTTTCTCGTTGCCGGCCCGGTGGATGCTGTTGAACGAATGCGCCGCTGGCTTGCGTCACGCCTCCCAGCCGGCGCGAAGATCATGGGTGTCAAGAATGCCCGTCCTGAGATGCGCCAGGCCCTGGAACGAGGGCGGCGTTTCCTTGAACTGGCCGCGTTGTGCGCCAGCCTGCTGTCCGGTATCGCCATCATGCTGGCCGCAAGACAATATGTTGCCCAGGCCATGGATGGCGTGGCTGTGATGCGAACGCTCGGGATGAGCACTTCGCAGGTGCTGAATTATCACTTGGCAGAAATCTCGCGGGTTTTTCTGCTTGGCGGCCTGTTTGGTGTAGGTGCGGGTTACCTGGGACAGCTGGTGCTGTATGCAATGGTGGGTGATTGGTTTGGCGGACAATTGCCACCCCCGGGCTGGCGTCCGGTGGGGCTGGGTTTTTCCTATGCCTTTATTCTGCTGGGTGGTTTTTCGCTGCCGGTGTTGCTGAGAATTCGCAATGTTCCTCCCTTGCGTGTATTGCGGCGTGATCTCGAACCCATGAACGTTTCCGCCTGGCTGGCCTGGGGTGTCGCGGCAACTGTTTTCAGTTTATTGGTGATCTGGCAGGTGCAGGACTGGCAGCTTGCAACGGCCATGCTGCTGTTGGTTGCGGCCATCATCCTGGTGGTTGTGGTTTCCGGCTGGCTGTTGATCTGGTTTCTCCAGCCGCATCGCGGAAAGGTGGGCGGCGTGGGCATCGGTATAGCCGCACTGACGAGAAATCCCGCATTGACGCTTTGGCAATTGCACGGGTTTACCATGGGCATCACCCTGTTGCTGCTGCTGGCATTGGTGCGTGTTGATCTACTTGAGATCTGGCAAGGCAGTCTTCCTGAGCAGGCGCCAAATCATTTTCTGATCAATATCCAGCCGGCGGATCAGCTTTCCCTGTACCGCTGGTTCGATGAGCAGGGGATAAAGAACTCAGGCATGTATGCCACAGCCAGGGGGAGGTTGGTGCAGCTGGATGGCAAGGCTGTGAACCCGGATCAATACACAGACGCGCGTGCCCGGCATCTGCTGCAACGGGAATTCAGCCTGGGCTTTGCGGATCACCTGCAGTCGGACAACAGGATTGTCGCCGGTAAGGACTGGCAGTTTTCTGCTGAAAAAAAAGCAGGGTTCAGCGTTGAAGCCCGGTTGGCCAAAACCCTGGGCATTCGTCCGGGAAGCAGACTGACCTTTGATGTGGCGGGACAATTGCTCAGCGCCAGTGTCATCAACCTGCGCAGCGTCGCCTGGGATTCGTTCAATGTGAATTTCTTCGTTCAGGGAAATGCTGCAATGATGGCGGATCTGCCTGCGGCCTACATCACCAGCATCTATCTGGATGATACCAATACGTCCAGGGTCGTACGCAAGCTGGCACAGGACTATCCGTCCGTATCGCTGCTGGATATCCGCTCCATGTTGAACAGGGTGCGGACCATCATGGACAAGGGCGCCATGGCGGTGGAATCGGTTTTCCTGTTCACCCTGATCGCCGCAGTGCTGGTTACCCTGAGCGCGGTGCAGATCAGCCGTGAGGAACGTGCCGCCGAAATTGCCATCTTGCGCACCCTGGGCGCCAACCGCAAACTGGTGGCCACCGCCATGCTGACAGAGTTTGGCTTGCTGGGTCTGTATTCGGGATTTCTCGGTGCCACATTGGCTGCTGCCACGGAACAGTTGATTGCCGATCGGTTGTTCGGGCTGGAAGCGGGATTGAATATTCACCTGTGGCTGATCGGGATGGGCGGAGGAACGCTGGTGCTGGTACTTGTCGGTTTTCTCGTCATGCGCAGTCTGCTCGCCACGTCCCCCATGCGGGTGCTGCATTCCCGTTAGACAAAGGCCTGTCGGGTAGCAGTCTGCTGCACTTCCTCTGCGGGCGTGGCACGAAATGGAGTAAAATACTCGGATATTCCTGGCGAAGCGGTACAACCCAATGTTTGAACGTCTGCGAGAGGACGTACAGTCTGTTTTCGATCGTGATCCGGCGGCGCGCAATACCTTCGAGGTGCTGACTACTTACCCTGGCCTGCATGCCGTCATGGTACATCGCATGGCGCACGGCCTGTGGAAGCGCAATTTCAAATGGCTGGGAAGGGCAGTTTCGAATGTCACACGCTGGCTCACCGGTATCGAAATCCATCCCGGCGCCACTATTGGCCGGCGTTTCTTCATCGACCACGGCATGGGCGTGGTGATTGGTGAAACCGCCGTCATTGGTGACGACTGCACGCTCTATCATGGCGTGACACTCGGCGGCACCAGCTGGGAAAAGGGCAAACGGCACCCGACTCTGGGCAATGACGTTGTCGTGGGCGCCGGTGCCAAGGTGCTCGGCCCGATAGATATCGGCGATGGCGCCCGCATCGGTTCCAATGCGGTGGTGGTCAAATCTGTACCGTCCGATGCCACCGTGGTGGGCATTCCCGGTCGACTGGTGGAGCGGCGTGCCAGGCGGGATACGGCCCACAGAGAAAAGCTGGCGCAAAAAATGGGCTTTGATGCCTACGGCGCGACGGAAGATGCGCCAGACCCCGTAGCCAACGCCATCAACTGCATGCTCGATCATGTGCATGTGCTGGAGAACAAGGTGTCCCGCATGTGCGAGGTACTGAAAAGTATGGGTTATACCGATGAGGAAGTGAACCTGCCCGAGCTGACTTCCTGCGAAATCGTTTCGACGGCCGATGAGCTCAACCGTCTGGGGGAAGACGAGATCGACTTCGCCGATTCGGATGATTCCAGCGACAGCAAGTAAGGAAAAACTTCCATTTCAGCACCTGCTAATACTTGACTAAAATAGTCGGTAATGTATAGTTGCGCCCATATAAAGAACCCTGGAAGCGACGCGTGAGATTGACCACAAAAGGACGATATGCGGTAACCGCCATGCTGGATCTGGCGCTGCATGCACAGGAAGGTCCCGTGAGTCTGGCAGATATCGCCGAACGGCAGGATATATCCCTATCTTATCTGGAGCAATTATTCGCCCGCCTGCGCAAGCGTGAACTGGTCAACAGCACCCGTGGCCCCGGTGGTGGGTATCGTCTGGGACTCGAACCCAGGAGCATTGATGTGGCCGGTGTCATAACCGCCGTTGATGAACGCCTGGATTCCACCGCTTGCGGGGGGCAGGGCAACTGTCATGGCGACAAGCGCTGCCTGACCCACGAGTTGTGGCAGGATCTGAGCGACAGTATTTACGATTATCTGAGCAGCATCAGCCTGCAGGATCTGCTGGACAAGCAAGTCGCCGGGAAGCAGAGCGCAAACAAATCACGGCATTCGGATCTGACAATAGCAACCCATTCGTGACGCCCACGGGTGAAAAGAAATTCTGGAGCAATGAATGAAACTCCCTATTTATTTTGATTATTCTGCGACGACGCCGGTCGACGAACGGGTGGCGGAAAAAATGTGCCGATGCCTGACGCTAGACGGTGTTTTCGGTAATCCCGCATCCCGCAGCCACCCCTTCGGCTGGGAAGCTGAAAAACTGGCTGATGAGGCGAGGCAGCATGTAGCGGCGCTGATCAACGCAGACCCCCGGGAGATCGTCTGGACCTCCGGCGCCACCGAATCGGACAACCTGGCCATCAAGGGTGTGGCGCATTTCTATCACAAGCGTGGCAAGCATATTATTACCGTCAAGACCGAGCACAAGGCGGTGCTGGACACCTGTCGTCAGCTCGAAAGAGAAGGCTACGAGGTCACCTATCTGGACGTGGAATCCAACGGTCTGCTGGATCTGGACAAATTTCGCGATGCGCTGCGGGACGACACCATCCTGGCGTCGGTCATGCATGTCAACAACGAGATTGGTGTGATCCAGGACATTGCCGCCATCGGCCAGATATGTAGAGAAAATAAAGTTATATTTCATGTGGATGGTGCGCAAAGTGCAGGTAAAGTCGAGATAGACATGCAGTCGCTTCCTGTCGATCTGATGAGCTTTTCCGCCCACAAGATCTACGGTCCCAAGGGCATGGGCGCCCTGTATGTCAGGCGCAAGCCCCGGGTGCGGCTGGAAGCGCAGATGCACGGTGGTGGTCATGAGCGCGGCTTGCGTTCCGGCACCCTGGCTACCCATCAGATCGTTGGCATGGGCGAAGCCTTCCGCATTGCAAAGGAAGAAATGGCCGCTGAAAACGCCCGCCTGCTGGCGCTGCGCAACCGCCTGTGGAATGGGCTCAAGGACATGGAAGAGGTCTATGTGAACGGTGACCTGGAACAGCGTATCGCGGGCAACCTCAATATCAGTTTCAACTTCGTGGAAGGCGAGAGCCTGATGATGGCGCTCAAGGACATGGCCGTATCTTCGGGGTCGGCCTGCACGTCCGCCAGCCTGGAGCCCAGCTATGTGCTCCGCGCCATCGGCAGACCGGACGAGCTGGCGCACAGCTCGCTCAGATTTACCTTGGGTCGCTACACGACCGAGGAAGAAATAGATTTTGTTATCAGCAAGTTGCGAGAACAAGTCAAGAGGTTACGTGACCTTTCTCCCCTGTGGGATATGTACAAGGCCGGTATCGATCTCAACTCGGTACAATGGGCGGCGCACTAAGAGGAATTCAGATATGGCATACAGCGATAAAGTTATCGATCACTATGAAAATCCCCGCAATGTCGGCCAGATGGACGATGCGGCCAAGAACGTCGGCACCGGAATGGTGGGCGCGCCCGCCTGCGGTGATGTCATGCGTCTGCAGATCGAGGTGGGCGATGACGGCGTGATCAAGGATGCCAAGTTCAAGACCTACGGCTGTGGTTCAGCCATCGCTTCCAGCTCCCTGCTGACTGAGTGGGTGAAGGGCAAGACCCTGGAAGAGGCACAGCAGATCAAGAACACCGATATCGCCGAGGAACTGGCCCTGCCGCCGGTGAAGGTGCATTGTTCAGTGCTGGCAGAAGATGCCATCAAGGCCGCCATCGAAGACTTTTCCTCCAAGCAGGGCTGAGTGCGATGGGCATCTCCCTGACCGAAACTGCCGCAGAGCGCATCCGCGCCTTCCTCGACAATCGGGGCAAGGGTCTGGGTGTGCGCCTGGCGGTGAAGACTTCCGGTTGTTCCGGCATGGCCTATGTCATCGAATTCGTGGATGAACTGGATGAGGATAACGA
>DTXR01000612.1 GCA_012962365.1 Chromatiaceae bacterium
GCCTCCCCTCCGGGCAGCATCTGCTCTTCCCCTTCCTTGAAGGGGCCGTATACCTTGTTATCAAGACCTTTGTACTGTTCCACGTCCTTGAGCAGCCGCACCTTCTTCTGGGCGGGCTTGTTCTCGCTGCCCCATACTCCGACGAGCTTCCCCCGGGACTTGTCTATAATGGAAACGAGCTGCCTGAGCATGTCCCCCTCTTCGGAGGTCAGGCCCGTGCCGGTCGATTCGCCCCGGATTGCCATGAGGACAATCTTCTCCTCACGCTTCGTCTGGACATCGCGGACGATTTTCTTGATGTTCTCATACTCCCTAAGTGAGAGCATGTCCCCGCCCGAGGCCTCTTCCTTCTTCTTCGAGAGGAACTCCGCGACTTCCGTGTAGAACCCATCCTGCAGCTGAACGATTGCAGATGATTCCATCTCACGTTTCTGAATATCGCGAAGAACAGCGTATGTAAGCATTCCCCTCCCCCGCCTAGGCGTGGATTGTTATAATAGTTTGAGTATGGTAGGGTTTATAAGTATTTTTTAGGGCCGGAATCAGGCATTTCCGGCCTGCCAGCGCACTAAGAGGGCAATAAAGTCAAAGCTTCTTTAATTGCATAGGGCCGGGAAATCCTCAGTAGTATGCAGAAGAGACATGGCTTCAGCCATGGGATGAAAGGCCTACAATTTCAAATTTTAACAGTAAAAATAAGTCCAGTGGGGGGCGTGCCGCCTCACGGCGGCACACTAACTTCCAAGAGAAGTCCCCTATTGGATGTGTTTGAGTATGAGTAGTGTAAACTTTGTATCAGGAAATAGGAGCGTTGGTTTAAATCAGTTTCATTTTGAGTGGTGTCCCAAGTACAGGAAGCCTTTCATGAAGAAAGAGCTTGTTGGCTTCACTGAAGCCTCTTTGATCAGGACTGCTCGGATGTACAGGATAATAATCCATAATCTGCATGTTGGTGCTGATCATATTCACCTGTTTGTTTCTCTTCCTTTTGAGATGAGTGTTTCTGAAGCATTCAGGCTTTTCAAGGGAAGATCTTCTCATGAACTTCGAAAAGCCTTTTCCTATCTGAAGGAGAAATTCAGGAAAGGACATCTTTGGTCTCCAGGAAAGTTCTGCAGGAGTATCAGCAATGTAAAGGCTCAGACAATCAAGAACTACATTGAGAATCATCAGTTCAAGGAGCTGAACCAGTCAATTCATGAAGCAAGGGCAGAATCAGAACAGATGAAGTTGGTTTCTTTCTTTTGAGCTTCACCAAGAAGCCAAGGGCTTCAGCCCTTGGTTATTCAC
>DTXR01000613.1 GCA_012962365.1 Chromatiaceae bacterium
CCCGTAGTCGAGCGCGTTGCGTTTTAACGCGCACACTCATTCTCGTGCACCCCCTCAATATACGCCCGCTAAAACTGACCGGTATAAGAGCGCGGGTTCTTGATCGCCCCGCCGTCCTTCGATTTCACAAAAGGCGAGTCGTCGCGATCGTGGTCGAGGTGCAGGTAGATGATTTTCATCTATGGCCGGAAAAGAAGATCTACGATAACTACCCGTACTATTACCCATCCTATTACGGCTGGGGGCGCTATCCTGGCCGTCCATGGTGGGGCTATCCCGGCTACCCCTATTGGTGGTGAACATGCGTCATGTTGGTCTGTCTTTGATCCTGCTGCTACTAGCTGCCTGTAGCACCAGCGGCAGTTTGCAACCTTCCGGCGTGACCCCCGCACAACTTTCCCTCAGTGGCGATGCCAGCGTCAAAGGTAAGAACTTTACCTGGGGAGGAAGTGTCGTATCGATCAAGAATCTCAAGGATCATACGTTGGTGGAGGTGATGGCATACCCCCTGGATTCGAAAGGGATGCCGGATACCGGTGCGGGCAGCCAGGGGCGTTTTCTTGCCGATCGTGCTGGCTTTTTGGAGCCTGCGGAATACCCCGGTGGACAATTGATTACGGTGACAGGCCCCATGCTCGGTTACACCGATGGAAAGGTGGGTGAGGCGGATTATCGCTATCCCGCCCTGCAGGCGGTGCAGATAAAACGTTGGTCGGAAGCCGAGTCTTACAGGCGTCGTGTAAAGCCCAACGTCAATCTGGGGATTGGGTTTGGCAGTGGTGGCTACAGCAATATTGGTATCGGAATCGGCTTTTGAACATTGTTCTGAACGACCTGTATCGCTATCCGGTAAAGTCTTCGCGGGGAGAGAGTCTGACATCCGTGCAAGTGAGTGTGCGGGGTTTGTTGCACGACCGGCACTGGATGCTGGTGAACGACGCAGGCCGTTTTCTCACCCAGCGGGAATTGCCGCAGATGGTGCTGATACGCCCCAGAGTTGTTGCATCAGGTTTGAAGCTCAGCGCGCCAGGCATGTCTGACCTGGAGGCGCAGCCGGATTCTGAGGAAGAACTGACGGTTCAGATCTGGCGTGATCAGTGCACTGCCCGCGTGATGAGCCTGGCCGCAGATCAATGGCTGAGTGAATTTCTGGGTGTCTCCTGCCGGCTGGTGTATCTGCCCCGGGAACAAACCCGCCAGGTGGATCAGGATTATGCTACCAGTACGGATGAAGTGGGTTTTGCGGATGGGTTTCCGTTTTTACTGATTTCCCGCGCTTCCCTGGATGATCTAAACCGGCGCATGGGTCTGACCCTGCCCATGGAGCGCTTCCGACCCAATCTGGTTGTCGAGGGCAGTGAGGCCTATGCCGAAGACAACTGGAAGCGCATTCGCATCGGTGAACTCGAGTTCCGTGTGGTCAAGCCCTGCTCGCGCTGCGTCATCCCCACGATAAATCCTGAAACCGGAGAACGCACGGGCAACGAGCCCCTTAAAACGCTCATGCGCTATCGGAAGCAGGGCAACAGTGTTTATTTCGGACAGAACCTGATCCATGACGGCCAGGGGCGGCTGGAAACAGGTATGCCGGTGGAGATACTGGAATGAAAGACCCTGTGGAGCAGACTCGCTGCTGGGTGAAGGAAGTGGTTATTGGCCTCAACCTTTGCCCCTTTGCTAAGACGACCTTCGAGGCAGGGACGATTCGCTATCAGACCTGCAATGCGGCCGCTGGCGATGCTGTCTATGCTGAACTGATCGAGGAACTGGCGGTCTTTGCCCTGCTTTCGCCGGAAGAAGCCGAAACCGGGTTGTTCATCATCAGCACCGGGCTGATGGACTTCGGCGATTATCTGGATGTGCTCGAAGATGCCCAGGCCGCCCTGGAAGAAGCCGGGCTGGATGACATGCTGCAACTGGCCAGCTTTCACCCTGACTATTGTTTCGAAGGGCTGGAAGATGATGATCCGGCCAATTACACCAATCGCTCACCGTATCCCATGTTCCATCTCATTCGCCAGGACGGACTGGCGGCTGCGTTGGAAACCTGGCCGGAGCCAGAGTCCATTCCCGAACGCAATGTTGCCTTGTTGCGGGAGATGGGCCTAAGTGGTGTCCAGGAGCTGCTGCGCAACTGCCGGCAGAAGCAGGTGTAGCTATTCCTGAGCAGCCTCAAGCGCTTCTGAAGCCTCCAGCCACGCTATTTCTTGTTCTTCACATTGCTGGTCAATGCCCGCTTTATCTGCCAACAGCTTTTTGAGTTGTTCCTTCTGGCCAGGATCATACAGCTGGTTATCACTCAATAACGTTTCCAGTTCCTGTTGTTTCTTGTGCAGAGCGTCGAGTTTCTTCTCGATGCGGGTGACTTTTTTTTTCAAAGGTTGTAATGCCTGACGGCGTGCCGCCGCATCGCGTTTTTTCTGCTTGCGGTTGGTACTGCCCTGGTTGTCTTTGGTGTTACCCGCAGCCTCGTTCTGCGCGGCCAGCCAGGCAGGATAGTCATCCAGGCTGCCGTCGAATTCCTGCACCTTTCCGCCATGGATCATCAACAGCTCATCGGTGCTGACCCGCAGCAGATGCCGGTCGTGGGAGACGATGACCATGGCGCCAGTGAAATCCTGCAAAGCGGCTGCCAGAGCCTGGCGCATTTCCAGATCCAGGTGATTGGTGGGTTCGTCCAGCAGCAGCAGGTTGGGACGCTGGTAGATGAGCAGAGCCAGGGCCAGGCGGGATTTTTCGCCGCCGGAGAAAGGCGCGGTTTTTTCCAGCGCCTTGTCGCCCATGAAGCCGAAGCTGCCTAGGTAGTCGCGCAGTTCCTGCTCGCGGGCTTGTGGATCGAGCTGGGTAAGATGCTCCAGCGCCGAATGTTCCGGGTGCAGCTGCTCGACCTGGTGCTGGGCGAAATACCCGATCTTCAGATCTTGGGCCGTTTCCATTCGCCCGGTCATCAGGGGCAGGGCGCCAGACAGGAGCTTGATGAAGGTGGACTTTCCCGCACCATTGGGCCCCAGCAGACCGATGCGGTCGCCGGGGGAGATGCTCATGCTCACGTCGCTGACAATCGCCTTTCCGTCATAACCGGCGGCAGCCTCGCTGAGGCGCAGCAGGGGGTTGGGATTCTTCTCGGGCGGACGAAAGCTGAAATGGAAAGGTGAATCCACATGGGCGGGGGCGATCAGTTCCATGCGTTCCAGCGCTTTGAGGCGGCTTTGTGCCTGCCGGGCCTTGGTGGCCTTGGCGCGGAAGCGATCCACATAGGATCTGATGTGAGCGATCTCCCGCTGTTGCTTGAGATGCTCCGCCTGCTGATTGGCGAGCTGCTCAGCGCGTATACGCTCGAAGGCGCTGTAATTTCCGCTGTACAGCGTCAGTTTGCCCTGTTCGATATGTGCGATATGGTCGGTGACCGCATCCAGAAACTCGCGGTCGTGGGAAATGAGCAAGAGGGTGCCGGGATAGCGCCGCAGCCAATTTTCCAGCCAGATGACGGCATCCAGGTCGAGGTGGTTTGTGGGCTCATCCAGCAGCAGCAGATCCGACCGGCAGATGAGCGCCCGGGCCAGGTTGAGCCGCATGCGCCAGCCGCCGGAGAAGTCGGTAACCGGACGGTCTTCATCGCCGGGTTTGAAGCCCAGGCCATGGAGCAGTTGCCCGGCGCGGCTGCGCGCCTGGTAACCGCCAATATGTTCGAATTGCCCGTGCAGCAGCGCCAGTTCGTGGCCATCACCCTGTGTTTCTGCCTGGGTGATTTTTTCCTCAATTTGGCGCAATTCCTGATCGCCGTCCAGCACATAGTCGATGGCTGGCCGACTGTCCTGTGGCGTTTCCTGGGCGACCCAGGCTATCGTCCACTCTCCGGGCAGCTTGAGCTCACCGGCATCGGCATGAAGTTTCCCCAGAATCAGCGCGAACAGGCTGGATTTGCCCGTGCCATTGGCTCCGGTGATGCCCACTTTCTGCCCAGGATGGATTTGGAAGCCCGCGTCTTCGAACAGCAGTTTGCTGCCCCGGCGCAGGCCTAGGTTCTGGAAGTGCAGCATGGGGTTCTAGCTCAGCTCCTGATAGGTATCGGCAAAGGCTGCAATGGCCTTGTCC
>DTXR01000614.1 GCA_012962365.1 Chromatiaceae bacterium
CCGGCAAGACCGCAGTCGCGATCGACACCATCATCAACCAGAAAGGCACCGGCGTTAAGTGTATCTACGTGGCTGTTGGGCAGAAGAACTCCACCATCGCCCAGATGGTGCGCAAGCTCGAAGAGCATGGCGCCATGGAACACACCATCATCGTCGCAGCCCCGGCTGCCGATTCGGCTGCCATGCAATTCCTGGCGCCTTATGCAGGTTGCACCATGGGTGAATACTTCCGTGACCGTGGTGAAGATGCGCTGATCATTTATGATGATCTGACCAAGCAGGCCTGGGCCTATCGCCAAGTATCCCTGCTGCTGCGTCGTCCGCCAGGCCGCGAAGCCTACCCCGGCGATGTGTTCTATCTGCATTCCCGCTTGCTGGAGCGTTCTGCGCGCATCAATGCGGAAGAAGTCGAGAAGCGCACCAATGGTGAAGTGACAGGCAAGACGGGTTCTTTAACCGCCCTGCCCATCATCGAAACTCAGGCAGGTGACGTGTCCGCCTTCGTACCCACAAACGTGATTTCCATCACCGACGGCCAGATCTTCCTCGAGTCTGACCTGTTCAACGCCGGTGTGCGTCCTGCGATCAACGCCGGTCTGTCTGTTTCCCGGGTAGGTGGCGCGGCCCAGACCAAGATCATTAAGAAGCTGGGTGGCGGTGTGCGTCTGGCACTGGCCCAGTTCCGTGAGCTGGCGGCCTTCTCACAGTTCGCCTCCGACCTGGACGAAGCTACCCGCAAGCAGCTCGAGCGTGGACAGCGTGTTACGGAGCTGATGAAGCAGGGACAGTATTCACCTCTGTCCATCGCGGAAATGGCTGTTTCCCTGTTTGCTGCCAACGAAGGCTATCTGGACGACGTGGACGCTGGTAAGGTGGTCGATTTTGAAGCGGCCCTGTTGTCTTACATGAACAGCAGTCAGGGCGAGCTGATGGGCAAGGTAAATGAGTCCGGCGACTGGAACGATGACATCGAAAGCGCCTTCCATGAAGCGCTGAAAGATTTCAAGGCCAACCACAGCTGGTAATTTGCACCTTACACTCCTAGACACACAAGGTTGAAACATGGCAGGCGCTAAAGAGATACGCACACAGATCGGTTCCATCAAGAATACGCAGAAGATCACGCGTGCGATGGAAATGGTTGCCGCAGCGAAAATGCGCAAGGCGCAGGATCGTATGCATGCGTCTCGTCCTTACGCGGAAATGATGCGTACCGTTATCGGGCACCTGGCCATGGCGCATCCCCAGGTGAAGCATCCTTTCATGACGAAAAGGGATGTTAAATCCGTTGGTTATATCATTGTTTCATCTGATCGGGGTCTGTGTGGCGGCTTGAACAACAACCTATTCCGCCGTCTGGTGAAGGACGTGCAAAAGCTGCATGACGAAGAAGTGGACGTTCGTTACTGTCTGGTCGGCAGTAAGGCCGTCGCCTTTTTCAGCCGCGTGGGTGGAAAGGTCATGGCGCAGGCGACCCAGATTGGCGAGTCGGCGCATATGGAAGACCTCGTGGGTACCGTAAAGGTCATGCTGGATGCCTATGTCGATGGTGAAGTGGACGAGATCCGTGTGGCTTACAACCGTTTCGTCAATACTATGACTCAGGAGCCTGTGGTTGACCAGCTTGTACCACTGCCCGAAACAGATGCAGGCGAGGAAGAGGCAGCCAAGCTGCGCAGCCATTGGGACTACATCTATGAACCGGATGCTGATGAGGTGCTCCAAGATCTGCTGGCTCGTTATGTTGAGTCCCTGGCCTACCAGGCCGTCGTGGAAAACGGCGCCTGCGAGCAATCGGCAAGGATGGTGGCGATGAAAGCCGCATCGGACAATGCCGGCAGCCTCATCGACGAATTGGAATTGGTTTACAACAAGGCGCGGCAGGCGGCGATCACGCAGGAGATTTCCGAGATCGTCAGTGGCGCAGCGGCCGTTTAGAGAATTTTGACTTTTGTTATTCGTCGTCAATAGACGACACGAACATTAAATATTAAGAGGATCCGCACATGAGTACGGGTAATGTGGTGGAAATCATTGGTGCTGTGGTAGACGTTAAGTTTCCACGTGACTCCATGCCAAAGATCTATGATGCACTCAAAATCGAATCAGAGAACGTGGTTCTGGAAGTGCAACAGCAACTGGGCGACGGCGTGGTGCGTACCATCGCGATGGGATCGACCAATGGCCTGAAGCGGGGTCTCGATGTTGTAAATACTGACGCGCCGATCAGCGTGCCTGTGGGGCAGGGAACCCTGGGGCGGATCATGGACGTACTGGGCGAGCCGGTAGACGATGCCGGTCCCGTGAAGACCGATGTGGTCATGCCCATCCACCGTGAAGCGCCCAAGCTGGAAGACCAGGCGACCACCACCGAGGTCCTTGAAACAGGCATCAAGGTTATCGATCTGATCATGCCCATCGTCAAGGGCGGCAAGGTCGGGCTGTTCGGCGGCGCCGGCGTGGGCAAGACCGTCACCCTGATGGAGCTGATACGTAACATCGCTGTGGAGCACTCCGGTTTCTCCGTGTTTGCCGGTGTCGGTGAGCGTACCCGGGAGGGTAATGACTTCTATCACGAGATGAGTGAAGGCGGCGTACTGGATAAGGTATCGCTGGTGTATGGCCAGATGAACGAGCCTCCCGGCAACCGTCTTCGCGTGGCCCTGACCGGTCTGACCATGG
>DTXR01000615.1 GCA_012962365.1 Chromatiaceae bacterium
AAAGCACGTGCAGTCCAGGGTATTCAAGCCCTTCGCGGGTGTTCAGTTTTTGCTGCCAGCGCTGGGGGCCGTTGTTTCCTGTCACCCTCACGTTTTCGATCGGCTGACTGCTCCTGACCGTCACCACCACGGGCTCACCGGCATACAAATCCGGTACGATGGCTGGCCATTGTTCTACCGGCTGAGGCCAATCCAAGGCGATATCGGTCAATGCCGGTGATTCGAGCTGCAACACCAGACGCTGCATCTTGTCCTGTACTTCGGCAACATCGCCGATGTAGGTAAAGCTGCCCTTGCCTTGCTCTGCCGCTCTGCTCATGAAATAGCTGTTGGGCGCGGAACCGATGCCCACGGTGAACAAGCGGCTGTCTCTCAGTTTCTGATGGATGAGAGAAAAGAGCGCTTCTTCATTACCTACTTCGCCATCGGTAATGAAGATGATCTGACGTAAACGACCCGGTTGTTCCACGTCGTTCAGGGCAAGCTCCATGGCAGGCAGCATTTCCGTTCCCCCATTGGCCTGCAGGCCGTCTATCCAGCGCAAAGCGGTTCGCCGGTTTTCTTCTGTGGCTGGCACGGGAGCAGCATACAGTCTGGATGTCGCATGGTTGAATTCGATGAGATTGAAACTGTCTTGGGGATGCAGTCTTGACACCGCGAGTTTCAATGCGGCCTTTGCCTGGCTCATGGATGGGCCGTGCATCGAGCCGGATGTATCTGCCACCAGGATAATTTCCCTGGGATGTGGTTCTGTCAAGGTTTGAGGCGCAGGAGGCACCAGCATCAACAATCCATAGTAACTGCCTTCGTGTTCTTCCGTGAACCATGCAGCACGCGAGTTGTCTGTGAGTGAAAATTCCCAGTCGAGCACAAAGTCACGATTGGCAACGGTACTGTGTTCCTCCAACTCGATCCGGTATTCCCCTGTTGACGCTTCGTTGATCACTACAGGATGGTAAGGACTGTCGATGAATGCCAGCGGCAATCCTGCATGCAAACGGATGTGAAGCTCTACCCTGTTGCGGCCATCCTCATCTGCCACGGGTGGCGTGATGTGGCTGGCATCCGGTACCTGATCGGTATTCTGCGCCCAACCATGCCCTTCGTCGAAAACAATTTCACCGTCCCGAACCGGCTCACCGGGGATATACCGTGGCGCGACAACCATGGGAAAACGCAGCGTATAGCGGCCGCTGTTGTATTGAATATTCTGCTGGTACTCGATCTCTATCCTGATCTTTTCGCCGGGAGGGATGTTGGCAACAGAGGTGGTAAAGATGTTGGGCCGCTCTTGCTGCAGAAGACTGGTCTGCTTGCCTTCCGTCTTTGCCTGCTCGTACTGGCGTTTAGCTTCCGATTTTTCCTGAATATCGCCTTCTATGAAGCGCTCACCTATCCACAGGCGCATGTGATCCACCGCAGCATCGTCGGGCAAGGGAAACACATAGATGGCTTCCTGCCAGATGTCTCCAGGGTTGGAAAAGGTTTGTTCCACCGTTACCCTGGCGACAATGCCGGTAATGTCCATGTTCACCCGGGTAGCCAGCAGGGGGGCTTCATTTATGTCGCCGCTGGTCATAGCCTGCATGAACAGGCTACCCTGCTTTACCGTATCCGGATCTGTCGGTTCAGCCGAAGCAGCACCAGGCCATGTCACGACCAGACCAACCAACAGCAAAGCCGTACCCGTACCGCTGGCCAGGGCCAGGAAGAGTGTTCCCATGAGTAGCTTAATCATGAGCGGTTTTCCTCCGAACGGGAGTGACGGAACGACCGGCTCCGGCGTTGGCAGGACGGGTATCTTTGAGCGGTATGACATGCCGCTCATCTACTTCGAGTATCTGTGCAAATGTCCGCAACCAGCGGATACTGCGAAGGGTGTTTGTACTCATGACGCCTTTCTCCTGTATTGAACCAGCGTGCCATCCGTGGCGGGAATGCAGCCTGCCTGGCCTGCGCCGGTGTGGCAGGTGCTATTCAACAGGAAGGGAATGTCAGCCCGGATATGAAAAATGCAGGCGTGGGGATAAAAAATGGCAAACCGATGGCAAGTGCTTGTTTCAGGTTTATCCAGCCCGGTTTGAAATACGCTTTGCGAGGCGTCGCAGTCGCTGTTTCAGGCGGCCCAGTTGCTCCAGCGTGGCAAGGTATACGGGGGAATGTTTGAATCGCATCAACAGATCATAACCGTAATTGATCAGAGAGAAGGACAGCAGCTTTTCCCTGTTTGCGACAAAGATGTCGATGGCTGGTACGGCAATCAGGCCTTTCGACAAATAAATGGCCACCGCCCAGGCAACATGCCCCGATGCCATCAGGGCAGCGGAGGCCAGACCCAGTATTTCCATGGGAACAAACAACGACAGGTAAATCGCCAATACCACATAGCGGCTTCGTGTACTGCTATAGCCATTGATTGCCGCCATTGCCCGTGCGTAGTGCTTGCGCCAGACCAGCAAATCCCGCAGGACATCCCAGACTTCCTCAAAGACCAGAAAGATGACCACCAGCACATACAACACGGCCTTGCGCAGCAACAACAGCAGGTGCATCAGGCCGTCACTCGATTTGATGCGCCGGTTGGCTCTGGCAAAGGCTTTGCGCAAACGCTGCGCCGTTTTTTTTATCATCCGGTTCCTGGGCGGCATTCCGGGAGGGTATCAGTCATCATGGCCAGCGCCGAGATAATCCTGTGGAGAGAAGTCATCACTGTGATATGTTGCTAAGGAAACCCGGATTAATTGGTCATTCCGGA
>DTXR01000616.1 GCA_012962365.1 Chromatiaceae bacterium
GTCGCTGGCAGTCAGATCACCTTGGTCAGCGTAAACTGCGCCGATGTGGAAATCACCCATGTCGAAGCCAGCGCCAACACGCCAGTGCGTGGCGTCAGCGCCGCCAACCAGGTCGTCCAGCTGCTCCCAGGCTGCTGCCAGGAAAAGGCCGCCGTTGCTGTACATGGCTGCTACGGAGTAAGCGCCACCGAAGTCACCGGTGCCGTCGTAGTCTGCGTCAGGAACCACGGCGCCCACCAAGGTCAGGCCGGAGAAAGAAGGAGAAACATAGGCAATCGCATCGCTGGCGCGGATATCGACCAGGCCGGCGGTGGCATTGTAGTCAGCCAGTTCGTCGACGAAGATATACAGCTTGCCGGTGGACATCTTCATGGGCGTGTCGTGACGGCCATAGAGGAAGGTACCCCAGCCACCGGCCAGGCCGATGTAGGTGTTACGACCACTACCGAAACCACCTTCCGCCGTGTTGTAAGTGGTTTCCATTTTCCAGATCAGTTTCAGGCCATCGCCCAGATCTTCGGAACCTTTGAAGCCGAGGCGTGAAGCGCGGCTGGTAACGTCATAGATGGAATCGCCAATATCGGGATCAATGTAGTCAATAGAGGTATGAACTTTACCATAAATGGTCACATCGGCAGTGGCTGCCTGAGAAACCATGGGCAGGGCTGCAGCGACTGCCAATGCTAGAAGCTTCTTTTTCATTTGGAATACTCCGCTAAATAAATTAGGTTTAAAAACATGTCTAAGCAAGAGCGATATTAGTTGCTTTTTTACAATAATGCAACACTTATTTGTAAAAAAATAACATTTTTGTATTTGTTGCAGAAAAGTAACAAATGAGAGATTGGCTGGGTTTTGTCCTCCCCGGTGAATGGGGAGGACGGCAGGCATTTCGGTTAACGTTTGGAGTATTGCGGACGCTTACGCGCCTTGTGCAGCCCGACTTTCTTGCGTTCGACCATGCGGGCGTCGCGGGTCAGATAGCCTGCCTGGCGCAGGGTGGAGCGTTGCTCTTCATCGTATTCCAGCAGTGCGCGGGCGATGCCATGACGGATCGCACCGGCCTGACCTGTGGTTCCGCCACCACTCACAGTCACGTTGATGCTGACTTTTTCCAACAGATCGGTCGCTTCCAGCGGTTGCCGTACGATCATGCGTGCGGTTTCCCGGCCAAAGAATTCATCCAGAGGGCGACCGTTTACCGTAATACTGCCATCGCCGGGAGTCAGAAAAACCCGTGCGGCGGATGTCTTGCGTCGGCCGGTGCCGTAATTTTGTTGCTGTGCCATTTCGTCAGATCCGTATCAGATGTGTTCAGATATCGAGGGTTTTGGGCTGCTGCGCACTGTGCGGATGCTCAGCGCCAGCGTAGACCTTGAGCTTTTTCAGCATGGCGCGCCCCAGAGGATTTCGCGGCAACATGCCTTTGACTGCGCTTTGCAGCACGCGTTCAGGCGCTTTTTCGAGGAGCTTGCCCAAATTGATGGATTTCAGATTACCAATATACCCGGTGTGATGATGGTACATCTTGTCCTGTAACTTGTTGCCGGTCACATGCAGTTTTTCAGCATTGATCACGACAATATAGTCGCCTGTATCCACATGAGGTGTATATATGGGCTTGTGTTTGCCTTTCAATCGACGTGCGATTTCACTGGCCATGCGACCTAGGGTCTTGCCCTCTGCATCTACTACATACCATTCCCGGCGTACTTCCGCCGGCTTAGCGCTTACCGTTGTCATTAGTCTCGTTCCCAAAAATAGCGAGGTTTCGCCATACTCCACGAAAGGGCGCGAATAATACCCGAC
>DTXR01000617.1 GCA_012962365.1 Chromatiaceae bacterium
CCAGCCAGCTGTAGAACAGCTTGGGCTTGAGGAACAGGACGCCGGAATTGAGTTCCAGCCCGAGATCAACTTCGGTATTTGTCACCTGATCGAGGTCCGGGTTGCCGATGAGCATGCCGCCCATCATGGGCATGCGCAGATACAGTTCACGTGCATCGGGCACCCGCGCCGAACGACCGAGGCCACCAAATATTTTCATCCCATCCTGAAGTGCATAGGTTCCGAAACCATAAGCACTGAAGGCCGAATAATCATTATCAGGCAGACTGCCTTCTTGCGTAATGGACGTGTCATCATAACGGGCGCCGAGCTTCAGATTGAAATTGTCGATGTTCTTTTCGGCCTCGACAAAGATGGCCGCATTGTCTGTGTCTACATCATCAATGCTGACAAAACCGTCGTTCATGGAAGCCATGCCCTTTCCCAGGAAAACACCATCCCAGTTACGCTTGCTGAAGTCCAGTCCAACGGTTATGGCCGTGCCATCGGTCAGATCAAAACTGTTCTTCACCTTGGCGCCCTGCATTTCTGTTTCCAGGTGATGTGTTTTCTCATTCGTCGAGTTGGGCCCGGACGAAAGGCGATATCTGGTGGACATGGGATGGTCCACCTGGGAATTGTAGTAGTGGATACTCAATTCACGGGACCAGTCACCCAGATCATTGATGACATACTCCGCATCGAAAATATCGGAATCATCGTACAGGGCATCCATCTTGCTGGATGGATACAACACATCGTCACTGCGATTCGCGGTATAGCCCAGTTTCAGTTCCTGATTTTCGGTAACGTCGAAATACAGTTTTCCCATGAATGTGGATTTGTCGTAGGCATCGAGATTCTTATATTTATCCTGGTAGCGTGCTTTGGTGGCGGGATCATAGTTTTCAATCTGCTCGGCGAAGTCGTTGCCATCGCCGTCTTCGTACTGATCACTGCGCTCCTTGGATATGCTGGCCATGGCCCGTACCCTGTCGGTTCCGCCCATCAGGGTTGCAGCGCCTTTCAGGTAGTTCCAGCTGCCCACGTTGAGGCTGACTTCACCATGCAACCCCTCCTCCGGTTCACGGGTGGTGATTGCCACCGCACCACTGAGGGTGCCGAAGTTTTCCACATCATAGGGGCCTTCGGTGATCTGCACGGACTCGATGTTGTTTGTCAGGATATGGGAGGTTGGCGGATCCATGCGATTGGGACAGGCGCCATAGATCTTGCCACCATCGATGAGAATATTGATGTTATCCTTCTTCTGGCCACGCAAGATTATGTCGTTGGCGATACCGCTACGGCGAACCAGGGACACACTGGATACCTTCTTCGCCAGGGCTTCAGCAAGGTCGGCAGATTTCACTTCCTTGCCGCTGATATCATCCAGCCTGGCGCCTTCCACCTCCATTATTGGCATTTCTTCAGGGTCGTCTTTGTTGTTTTCCTGTTCGGCGGCGACACCGCCTGCACACAGGCTGCTGCACACAATAAAGGGTACGATCTGGTGTTTTTTCATGATTCATGCAGTCTCGGCAATAGTTAGAATTCCATTCTATATAGCAATTCTTATACCACTTTTTATTTACCGTAGAATCAGATGGTTGTGAAACTTATGCTGAAAGACAATTAAGAAAATAGTGTGATATGACACTGCCGCAGTGTCATATCACACGGCCTCCTGATCCTGTGTTTCACTGTGCATACGAGCCAGTCATCGACTGGTCAGCAATCGGCGGCCTGTCTTCAAAAAGTCGAAAGGTTGTTGCCGGATCAATAAATGTCGGATGTTGATAATTTTCAATGCACCTGGTAGATGTATTCCCTAGTATTTTACTCAGTTGTTAGTTTGCACAAATTATTGCCCTACAGAGGAAAAACGCAATGAGCACATCCCGACTCGAAAATTTTCCAGTTTCATTTTTCTCCATGATCATGGGAATGGCCGGGCTGACCATTGCTTGGGAAAAAGCGCACCGCACCCTGGGCCTGGGTTCACAATTGGCCCACAGCTTGATTCTGGTTACATGCAGTATCTTCGTGGTGTTGTTGCTCATCTACAGCACGAAGGTTCTGCGCTACCGCCAGGCGGTAAGCGAGGAACTGCACCATCCTGTCAAGCTGAACTTCTTTCCCTCGGTTTCAATCAGTCTGTTGCTGATTTCCATCGCATTGCTTCCCATTGCCCCTGGTATAGCCGAAGTTCTGTGGATAACCGGAGTGGGCCTGCACTTTGTGATCACGCTGTATGTCATGCGTGTATGGATACATCATGAACATTTCGAGATCCACCACATCAACCCGGCCTGGTTTATTCCGGTAGTAGGCAACGTGCTGGTTCCCATTGCCGGCACACACTTGGGCTACTATGAGATTTCCTGGTTCTTCTTCAGTATCGGCATGGTGTTTTGGGTTGTGCTGTTCACCATCATTTTCTACCGGGTGCTGTTCCATCAGCCCATGCCGGCAAAGCTGCTGCCTACCCTGTTCATTCTGATCGCGCCGCCGGCCGTGGGTTTTCTGTCCTATACGGCACTTACAGTTGAACTGGATGCCTTCGGCCGCGTGCTCTATTTCGCGGCACTGTTCCTGACCATACTGCTTATCACCCAGATCGGTTACTTCACCAAGCTGAAGTTCTTTCTATCCTGGTGGGCCTATTCTTTTCCCCTGGCTGCCATCACCATAGCTACGCTCAGGATGTTCGAATTGACCGGGAAAGTGGGGTTCTATTACATGGGCTGGGGCTTCCTGGCCCTCATCAGCACCGTGGTGCTTTTCCTGCTTTTCAAGACCGCCCGAGCCATCAGCGGACAAAATATCTGCGTACCGGAGGGATGATGTGAAAATCGGGATAACCAGTCAGAACTTCAAAACTGTAACCGGCCATGCGGGTAAGGCCCGCCGCTTCCTGATCTATGAGGATGACGGAACCGGCAAAGCCGTGGAAACTGACCGCCTGGATCTGCCAAAGGAAATGTCCATGCATGAGTTCAGGGGCAATGAGCACCCCATACAGGCGCTGGATGTGCTCATTACCGGCAGCTGTGGCGAAGGGTTTATTCGCCGTTTGGCGCAATGGCATATCACAGTGATGCCAACGGCCGAAACCGACCCGCAGAAAGCCGCACAAACCGTGCTCGATGGCGGGACGCTGCCACCACCTGCGCCACACCAGCACCACTGACATAAACCTTTCGTCAGAAGGTAATTTCCGGCTGTTCAACTTCAGCGGTAACCAGGTAGCGGCGGGAACCGCCAGGCATCACGGCATCGAAGGGATAGCAGGTCAACAAACGCAGAAGGTGAATACCCCGCTCCTCAAGAGCCCAGGTATCCTGCATTGAAATCACCTGCCGGTTCTTCACAACATAAGATACCTGCCTGCCATCAGGCATAGTCAGGGTAATGTGGCTTCCGTTCTTCAGATTCTTCAACCAACGAAAGTGGGTGTCCCTGTGCCCGCTGATCACAGTGTTCCCCCCGCTTGCCGGCATGGCCGTACCATTGATGTGCCCCGGCCCAAACGCCAGCACACGGCCATTGGCGCCTGCCAGAACAAACTGGTCTATCCCGAGTTCGGGCACCTGCAGGCGCGCCACCGGCCAGGTATCCGCCCACGGCCAGGGTTTGGCTCGCGCCCTTCCCAGCCGCTGCTCTGCCCAGGATTCTGCAATCAGATACTGCGCCAGCATTGCTTTGGCATGTATCCAGCCGCCCTGGATCAATGCAACCGCTGACATGATCACCAAAGCTATCAGCAGCAGCTTCCTCATGTCTTCCTCCGGCGCCAGGACATAAGCGTCGCCATGAGCAGGCCTGCCAGGCCAATCATTGAATAAAGCTGCGCCGGGGTGGCTGTCTGGGGCAGCCGGCCGAAAACCTTTATCCTGCTCCAGCCGGCGGGCATGTCGACAGGTACGGGTTGCGTATCGAGTTCGGCGTCCACCGGACGTACCGGCGTTTTGTCCACTGCAACCAGACTGGTATAACGGCTGACCAGATGATGCGCCATGGCGACTTCCAAAATTTCTTCCCGTATGCCGGCGGGCTCTGTACTTCCTCTCAATAAGCCCGTGAGATGATGAATCCGGCGGCGTGCCCAAAGCACGTGCAGTCCAGGGTATTCAAGCCCTTTGCGGGTGTTCAGTTTTTGCTGCCAGCGCTGGGGGCCGTTGTTTCCTGTCACC
>DTXR01000618.1 GCA_012962365.1 Chromatiaceae bacterium
GGGCGGGCGGCTGGTGGTGCGCGGCGTGGGCCTGCACGGCCTCCAGGCCCCGGCCGCGCCCCTCGACCTCGGCAACTCCGGCACCTCCATGCGGCTGCTGGCGGGCCTGCTGGCCGGGCAGGGACTGGATCTGACCCTGACGGGCGATGCTTCCCTGTCCAGCCGCCCCATGCGCAGGGTGACCGATCCCCTGATGCTGATGGGTGCGCAGGTGGAAACCACTGAAGCAGGCACCGCCCCTTTGCACATCAGACCCGTGGATACCCTGCGTGCTATCGATTATGAGCTGCCCGTGGCCAGCGCCCAGGTGAAGTCCTGTGTGCTGCTGGCGGGCCTGTATGCCGATGGGGAAACCTGTGTCACTGAGCCCGCGCCCACCCGCGACCATACGGAACGCATGCTGCGGGGTTTCGGGTATGAGGTGCAGCGTAACGGCAACAGGGTCTGTCTGCGGGGCGGCGGCAAGCTGACCGCCTGCGATATCGACGTACCGGCGGATATCTCCTCGGCGGCATTCTTTCTGGTGGGCGCCAGCATCGCCCCGGGTTCGGATCTGACACTAGAGCATGTAGGCATGAATCCCACCCGGGACGGTATCATCACTATCCTGCGTCTCATGGGTGCGGATATCGAAATACAGAACGAGCGCGATGTAGGCGGCGAGCCGGTGGCGGATTTACGGGTGCGTCATGCGCCCCTGAAAGGCATTCGTATTCCCGAGGATCAGGTACCGTTGGCCATCGACGAATTCCCTGCGGTCTTCGTGGCAGCGGCCTGCGCGGAGGGGGAAACTGTGCTCACGGGCGCCGAGGAACTACGGGTCAAGGAATCGGATCGCATCCAGGTGATGGCGGACGGTCTGCAAACCCTGGGCGTGGATGCCCGGCCTACGCCTGATGGCATGATCATTAAAGGCGGGCCATTCCACGGGGGTGAAGTGGAGAGCCACGGTGATCATCGTATCGCCATGTCCTTCGCTATGGCAGCGTTGCGGGCAGATGGAGATATCCATATCCGCGACTGCGCCAACGTGAACACATCTTTCCCCGCTTTCGACCGCATTGCCGGTAAGGCGGGTTTGCATGTCGAGGTGAAGCATGGCTGAGATGCCGATTCTGACTATCGACGGCCCCAGTGGTTCGGGTAAGGGCACGGTAGCTGCCCGGGTTGCCGGGGTTCTGGGCTGGCATTTGCTCGATTCCGGAGCGCTCTACCGATTGGTGGGGCATGCCGTGCGGAAGGCCGAGGCGGATTTTGCTGATTCGGCCGCTATCGTCGATCTGGCCCGCAACCTGTCGGTGGATTTCGTTGATGGGAAAGTGTTGCTCGACGGTGAAGACGTCAGCCTGGCTATTCGCACGGAAGCCGCCGGCAACAATGCCTCGAAAGTGGCAGCGATTCCCCAAGTGCGGTCCGCTTTGCTGGACTGGCAGAGAGATTATGCCCGTTCACCCGGCCTGGTGGCCGATGGCCGGGACATGGGAACCGTGGTTTTCCCCGAAGCCGGGGTAAAAATCTTTCTGGATGCCAGCGCTGAGGAGCGTGCCCGACGGCGGTATAAGCAGTTGAAGGATAAGGGGATTGATGTTAACCTTATCGGTCTCATTGCGGAAATAGAGGAACGTGATCACCGGGATCGAAACCGCAGTGTGGCGCCTCTGGTGCCGGCAGACGATGCACTGGTCATCGATTCCACGGAAATGGACGTGGATGCGGTGATCGAACGCGTTCTGCGGGCAGTATATGAGGCTTACCCTGAAACCAGGGTATGAACAACCAAACCGCTCCATGGCTTGATCGTGGAGTTTGACTTAAACCTGACCAATCTGAATTCTTCTGGATTCAACATGGGTGGCCTGCTCGACAGGTCGGAGTATTTTAACCAATGACTGAAAGTTTCGCGGAGCTCCTTGAATAGAGCTTTACCAATACCAACCTCAAACCTGGTGCCATTGTTATAGGCA
>DTXR01000619.1 GCA_012962365.1 Chromatiaceae bacterium
CCTTTTTCTTGCGCTCAAGTTCCGCCTTTTTCTTCGCCTCTGCCTTCTTTTTGGCTTCGGCTTTTTTCTTCTCTTCCTCTTTCTTCCTGGCTTCTTCCTTGCGTTTCTTCTCCTGTTCGAGTTTTTTCCTGCGCTCCAGTTCCTGCTTTTTCTTTTTTTCCTCTTCTTTTTTCTTCAGGGCAAGTTTGCGCTTTTTCTCAGCCTCGGCCTTCTTACGCTGTTCTTCCTTTTTCTTCTTTTCAGCTGCCTGTTTCTTTTTCTGTTCTTCCTGCTTCCTGATCTCCTGCTGTTTCTTGCGCTCTTTTTCGCGGCGCTGCTGTTCCTTCTTCTTTTTTTCTTCCTTCTTTTTTTCTTCCTGTTTGCGCTTCTGCTCTGCCCGGTGTTTTTCGCTCGCCTGTTTTGCCTCCTTCTCCCTGGCAAGCTGGCTGGTGTCAATCAGCCGCGCCTGCACTACCTGCCCTGTGGGCTTCTGAATCTGTGGCGGATTGAGCCAGTCCAGCCCGAAAATCATCAGCAGCACAATCACCACGTGCATGAGCACTGCCAGCGTGAAACCCAGGGGATGACGGCGTATGATATCCAGCATTATTCGGTGGGATCGGTAAGCAGGCCGATGTTCGGCGCTCCGGCTTCCTGCAGCAGCACCATGGCCTGAATGACCTGCCCATAGTCCACGGCGCGATCACCCTTGACCAGCACGGGAATACCCGGATTCGCCAGGATGATTGCCGAGGCCTGCCGCAGCAGCTCATCACCTTCCACCGCCTGGGTGCGATCATCATCGTAGGTAATGTGGTATTGCCCTTCTTTGTCCACGCTCACCACCAGAGGGCGTTTGGCATCTTCTTCCATGGGCCTGGCATCCGCCTGGGGCAGATCCACCTTGACGCCCTGGGTGAGCAGCGGCGCGGTAATCATGAAGATCACCAACAGCACCAGCATGACATCGATATAGGGCACCACATTGATCTCGGCCATGGGGCGCATTTTTTTACCCCGTCTCGCCATCAATTCTTCCCGATTAGCATGTGCGCCTGACGCTGGAGGATATTGGCAAATTCTTCGGCAAAGTCCTCGTACCTGCTCTCCAGCCGCTGTACAGTTTCTGCGTATCTGTTGTAGGCGACTACAGCGGGAATGGCGGCAAACAGACCCATGGCGGTAGCGATGAGGGCTTCGGCAATACCTGGCGCCACCAGATTCAGCGTGGCCTGCTTGACGCTGCCCAGGGCATGGAAGGAATTCATGATGCCCCAGACAGTGCCGAACAGACCCACATAAGGACTGGTGGAACCAACGGTGGCAAGAAAGGACAGGTGGCGCTCCAGGCTGTCCATTTCCCGGCTCATGGCCACATGCATGGCCCGGCGGGCGCCTTCCACCACCGCCATGGGATCCATGTTTGAAGCATCTTTCAGTCTGGCGAACTCGCGGAAACCGGCATGAAACACCATGGCCATGCCCTGAATTTCGTCCGGGTGGCGATCCAGCCCACGGTACAGGTCGCCCAGATCACCACCAGACCAGAATTTGTCCTCGAAATCATCGGCTGCCCGCTGCGCCCGGCGCAAGGTGCGGGATCGATCGAATATCGCGGTCCACGACAGCACAGACGCCAGCAACAGACTGGCCATGACCAGTTGCACCAGCGGACTGGCATCCAGCACCAGCTGCAGGAAAGAAAGCTCATTCTGCATTTTTTATTTTCTCCAGTATGGCTGCCGGTATGGGCTTGGGTCTGAACGTCTCGATATCCACGCAGACGATACCCACCTTTCCCTTGCACAGCAGCCTGTCGTCTTCCTGACGATAAACATCCTGCCCGATCGTCATGGCGGTGCGGGAGTGCTCGACCAGCTCACCGGTTACCCACAGCAAGTCGTTGAATACCGCCGGCGCGCGGTAATCCGCAGCCGCGCTGCGCACCACGAAGACAATACCGTGGTCGCGGCGTAATGCATCCTGTTCGAACCCCATGGCACGCAGCCATTCAGTGCGTGCCCGCTCCATGAAACGGAAGTAGTTGGCGTAATACACGATACCGGCAGCATCCGTATCTTCGTAGTAGACCCGTATAGGAAAGCGATAGTTCACGAGCTTTCTCCAAAAAGATCGCCAAGTTCATTATCCCGCTGCGGTTTGAAACCAAAATACTCGAATGCCCGCCGCGTGGCCATGCGCCCCCTGGGGGTGCGCATGAGGAAACCCTGCTGAATGAGAAAAGGCTCCAGCACGTCCTCGATGGTGCCCCGCTCCTCACCGATAGCGGCGGCCAGGCTATCCACGCCCACCGGGCCGCCATCGAATTTTTCCAGCACGGCCATGAGCAGACGGCGATCCATGTGATCGATACCGTTGCTGTCCACCTTGAGCATGGACAGAGCGGCATCGGCGATTTCTGCGGTGATGCGGCCATCGCCCTTCACTTGGGCATAGTCGCGCACGCGGCGCAGCAGACGGTTGGCGATACGTGGTGTGCCCCGGGAGCGGCGGGCGATTTCCAGCGCACCGCCATCCTCGATCTCCATGGTCAGGATGCCTGCGGAGCGCCGGATAATGTGGGTCAGATCTTCCACGTTATAGAATTCCAGACGCTGCACGATGCCGAAGCGATCCCGCAATGGCGAGGTCAGCAGCCCGGCTCTGGTGGTGGCCCCCACCAGGGTGAACGGCGGCAGATCGACTTTGATGGAACGGGCGGCGGGGCCTTCGCCGATCATGATATCCAGCTGGTAGTCTTCCATCCCCGGATAGAGCACTTCCTCCACCACCGGGCTGAGGCGATGGATCTCATCCACGAACAGCACATCATGGGGCTCCATGTTGGTCAGCAGCGCAGCCAGATCCCCGGCCTTTTCCAGCACCGGGCCGGAGGTTTGATGCAGGTGCACGCCCATTTCGTTGGCGATGATGTGTGCCAGGGTCGTCTTGCCAAGGCCCGGAGGACCAAAGATGAGCACATGATCCAGCGCCTCGTTGCGCTGCCTGGCGGCGGGAATGAAGATTTCCATCTGCTCGCGCACGGCGGGCTGGCCGACATATTCTTCTAGGGTGCGAGGACGGATGGCGCGATCTACGGCCACGTCGTCGGCTAGGGCTGCAGGATCGATGATTCTGCCGTTTTCTTCCATGTGGCTTTATCCTTTGGCCTTGTTCTTCAGCGCGATACGGATGAGGGTTTCCGTATCCATGCCAGCCTCGAAAACGGCGCTGACCATGCGGCTGGCTTCAGGCGCCTTGTAGCCCAGGGCGACAAGTGCGCTGACGGCGTCCACATCTGCCGAGCTGCCCTGCACTGTCGTACCGGCTGCCAACACCGGCGAATTGGCCTTGATCCTGTCCAGCCTGTCCCGCATCTCGATGATCAGGCGTTCGGCGGTTTTCTTGCCCACGCCGGGCAGGCGACACAGCGCCTTTACATCACCGGACTGAATGAACAGGGAAAACTCATCTGAGCTCATGCCTGACAGGATCGCCAGCGCCATCTTGCCGCCCACGCCATTGACCTTGAGCAGGCTGCGAAACAGGGCGCGATCAGATTCTCGAATGAAGCCGAACAGGCTGTGGGCATCGTCCCGCACCATCATGTGGGTGTAGAGCACGACTTCCTGATCATCTTCCGGAAGATCGTAGAAAGTGGACATGGGCGCTTCCACCTCATAACCCACGCCATTGACTTCCAGCAACAGGGAAGGCGGCTGTTTTACCAGAACCCGGCCACGCAGCAAACCGATCATGACAGTCCCCGCAGTTTCTGCGCATTGACGTTCGTGTGGGCATGACACAAGGCCACTGCCAGCGCATCCGACTCATCCAGGCTCATGCGCTGACGTACGCCCAGCAGCAGGCGAATCATGTGCTGTACCTGTTCCTTTTCCGCTGCGCCCGTTCCCACCAGGGCCAGTTTGACAGCCCGGGGTGTATATTCAAACACAGGCAGTTCAGCAACCACCGCCGCAGTGATGGCCGCGCCACGGGCATGGCCCAGCTTGAGCGCGGACGAAGGATTCGTGGCCATGAACACCTGCTCCACAGCCACCTGTTCCGGCGCATGTTCGTCAAGCACCGCCTGGATGCCGGAATAGATCTCGCCCAGCCGGGCGGAAAAATCCTTGCTACCGGTTCGGATGCAACCGCTGAACACATGCCGGCTGTGGCGTCCGTCACTGTCGATAACGCCAAAACCGGTTACCCGGGACCCCGGATCTATGCCCAGTATCCTCAAGCGTCCAGAGACTCCATGATCTCTTCAGAAATATCCGCATTGGAGTACACTTCCTGCACATCGTCCAGATCCTCCAGGGCATCCACGAGGCGCATGAGCTTTTCCGCGCCTTCCTGATCCATTTCCGCTTTGGTGCTGGCTTCGAAGCTGACTTCGGCATGATCTGCTTTCAGGCCGGCATCCTGCATGGCCTGGTTCACATCGGAAAAATCTTCCGGTGTAGTGTATACATCGATGCTGCCGTCATCATTGGCAACCACGTCATCGGCACCGGCTTCCAGCGCAGCTTCCATGATGGCATCTTCGTCGGCGCCTGGCGCGTAGCTGATAATACCTTTCTTTTCGAAGAGATAAGCAACTGACCCATCCGTCCCTAGATTGCCGCCGTGCTTGGTGAACGCGTGACGAACTTCGGATGCGGTGCGGTTGCGGTTATCGGTCATGCAATCGACCATGATGGCGGTGCCCCCAGGACCGTATCCTTCGTAGCGAATCCCACGGCGTTGCACCTGGAGGTGGCGGTTCCGGCGGCGCGGGCCGGGGCCCACCTGCTGCTGGAG
>DTXR01000620.1 GCA_012962365.1 Chromatiaceae bacterium
GAAGTGTCCTGCCAGATTTCGGAAAAGGGGCGCTCCTTGACGTTGCCCAGGTCGTAATGCCACCACATGGTGTCCGGGTGTACCCGTCCCTGGTTGTCGATATTGGAAATGTTGACACCTGAGCTGTTGCCGCCCCATTGTTCCAGTTTGGCGCGAATATGCTCTGCCTGGTCTGGATAGTGTTTTTCCACCCAGTGCAGCAGATAGACGCCATCGGCGTCGTTGTTGCCGGTGACGAACTCGGTGTCGCGCCCGGCCCTGGCATCGGCCATGGCACGCTCGAACAGTTGATCCATGGCCCAGCGGGTGGTCTTGAAGTGCGTGTCGTCCTTTCGATTTTTGTTGCCCCTGCCGGCATAATTCAGGTGCGAGAAATAGAATTTGTCGATTTTCTCATCGTCCATCAGTTCCAGCAGCTTGGGCAGTTCTTCCGCATTGTCCTGGGTCATGGTGAAGCGCAGACCGACCTTGATGCCCTTATCGTGACACAGCCGCAGGGCTTTGATGGATGCTTCGAAAGCGCCTTCCTTGCGGCGGAACTTGTCGTGGGTTTCCGCGATACCGTCGATGGAGATGCCCAGGTAGTCGAAACCCATGTCGGCGATCCTGTCGATATTGCTTTCATCGATCAAGGTGCCGTTGGTGGACAGAGCGGTGTAGAAGCCCATCTCCTTTGAGCGGCGGGCGATGTCGAAGATGTCGGGTCGCAGCAGGGGTTCGCCTCCGGACAGAATCAGCACCGGCACGCCGAACTGCTTCAGGTCGTCCATCACGCCGTATACCTGTTCGGTGCTCAGTTCGTTGGGAAAATCCGTGTCTGCGGAAATGGAGTAACAATGCTTGCAGGTGAGGTTGCAGCGCCGGATCAGATTCCAGATGACTACCGGCCCCGGTGGATTGCGCTTTGGCCCCAGGGGCTTCGGAGTAAGAATTTCGTGCATGAACTGGGAGATACGGAACATATCAGGTGTTGCCTCCGGGCAGGCGCAAGCCGGTTTTTTTCAGGATTCGGGTGCTGAACAGGACGTCATGACCACGGTCATCCGGGCCCAGCAGTTTGGCGATTTTTTCGACTTTCAGCATCACTTCATCCCGATCCCTGCCATGCACCATGGCGAACAGATTGTAGTTCCACAGCGGGGGATGCCTGGGGCGGTGATAGGCGTGGCTGACGAAATCCAGATCGCCGATCATTTTGCCGCAGGCCTGAATGTGCTCGTCGGGCACGTCCCAGACGCTCATGCCATTGCCACGGAAGCCCAGCACATAGTGATTGGGTACGGCGCCGATACGGCGGATGATGCCCGCTTCCTGCATGGCCTGCATGCGTGCCATGACAATGGCCTCGCTGCTGCCGACCTGTTTCGCCACAGCGGCATAGGGCTGCCCGGTGAGAGGCAGGCCGGCCTGCGTGGCTTCGATGATGGCGCGATCCAGGGAGTTCATTATATTCAAGTGATTTGTTGAATAACTGTGGGCGAGGTTATCACAGCTGAAAGTGGAGTCCAACGTAGAACTCCTCCTGCTTGGGCATGTTGTACACGGTATAACCGGTGAGCGCCTCGATTTCCTTCAGGACTTCTGCGATACGCCCGGGTGTTTCCGTGGCCAGCACGAACCACATGTTCAGCTCGTGCTCCCTGGCGTAATTGTGGGCGACTTCGCGAAAACTGTTGACCTGGTCAGTCACCCGGTCGTAATCCTGTTCGGGAATGGCCATGGCGCACAGGCTCAAACCGCCGCCCATGCGTTCGGCATGGTACAGGGGGCCAAAGCGCGACAGGCGTTTGTCTTCGAGCATGGTTTGCAGGC
>DTXR01000621.1 GCA_012962365.1 Chromatiaceae bacterium
GGGAATGCTTGCTTCTGCATCGATCGTTGTGGCGGAAGAAGTGAAAGTAGGGATGGACGGCAAGTTCATTCCTCTGACAAACAATAAACCTTTTATTTATGTTGTTCACGAGGGAAGTTCCGTAAAGGTTCAACGGGTTCAGGACAGGAACTATGAACTCAGCGGGCATTTCGCAAAGACCATACAACCTTGCCCGCCATTTTGCCTGAGGGCCATGTCGGCCGCACCGGATGTGGAGCCTTATGGCGAAGTGGAAATGTTCAATTTCATGGAAACCAGCCTGCGTGATGGCAAAGGCATACTCATCGATGCGCGAACGCCTTCCTGGTTCAAGAAAGGAACGATTCCAGGATCGGTGAATATTCCCTTCACCGAATTGGTCAAAGAACCCTCTTCCCCGGAAATGGCGGGATGGCTGGAAAAGTTCGGCGCCGTAGAGCGGGGAGATCTCGGCTTCTTCACCGCCCTGATGGAAAAATGGGGAATTATCGATGCAAAGTACAAAACCGAGGATTGGGATTTCACGGGGGCGAAAGATCTGGTGCTATTCTGCAACGGACCGGATTGCGGCCAGTCTCCACGAGCCATTCGTGGATTGCTGGCGGCAGATTATCCCAGTGACAAGATCAAATACTATCGTGGCGGCATGCGTATGTGGGAGTTTTGGGGAATAACCACCGTGGTGCCCGCCGACGATGAGAAGTAGCTCTCTGCTTCAGTGCCCCTGTTTGCATACGCCGGCAACTGGCAGAGAAGGGTGTTTGTTCAGTTGGCAACTAAATGGTAGACCATGAGTAACAGTGATGAGTGATGCAGATGCCGGGCTTTCCGGCCTAAAGATTATGGTCATTGATGACAGCAAGACCATTCGGCGAACAGCTGAAAACCTGCTGAAGAAAGCCGGATGCGAAGTCGTGACGGCAACGGATGGCTTTGAGGCGTTATCCCTGGTGGCGGATCATCATCCGGATCTTATTTTCGTCGATATCATGATGCCAAGACTGGATGGCTATCAGACCTGCGCCCTGATCAAGAACAACAAGGCTTACAGTGATACACCCGTGGTGATGTTATCGAGCAAAGACGGTCTGTTCGATCGGGCCAAGGGTCGACTGGCCGGCTCCGACCAGTATCTCACCAAACCGTTCAGCCGGGACGAGTTGCTGGATGCTATCCGGCGGCACATTCCAAAAGCGGCATGACAACCATTTAACAGTTGGAAAAATAAAACATGGCAAAAATATTGATTGTTGATGACTCTCCTACAGAGGTGCATATCTTCAGTACTGCGTTGGGAGATGAGGGCTATCAGGTGGTGGTCGCCACAGATGGAGAGGAAGGCGTGCAGAAAGCAATGGAGGAAATGCCTGACCTCATTCTGATGGATGTGGTCATGCCAGGACTCAATGGTTTTCAGGCAACGCGCAAGATTCACCGCAATGCGTCAACGAAACATATTCCGATCATTATCGTGACCACAAAAGATCAGGATACCGACCGGGAGTGGGGAATGCGCCAGGGAGCAAGGGACTATTTGGTCAAGCCCGTGGATGTGTCGCAGCTTCTGGGCAAAGTCAGTGAGCTGCTCGACTGATGGCAGGAGACGGCGCACAAGATATTCAGGATGTACTGCAGCGTCTGGCAGAAGTGGACAGGCGCAGCCGGGAGCAGGAATCGCTGGTTCCGGCAACCATGGTCAAGGAAGAAGACTGGCAGGGACTGGCGTTCGTGCTGGATGGTGTGAAGGTTATTTCCGCCATGAACGAGATTCGGGAGTTGTTGCCCTACCCGGAGTCGGTTACCCGGGTGCCCGGCACCAAGAACTGGATGCTGGGACTGGCGAACATTCGTGGCGAATTGCTTCCTGTCGTCGATCTTCAGCAGTTCATTGGTGGTGGTGCCGTCGTAGTGGATGACCGTTCACGTGTGCTGGTTATTCGCAATCGGGGAGCTTCAACCGGGCTGCTGGTCTCTTCGGTGCTGGGAATGCGTCACCTGCCCATAAGCAAGCAAATTGCCGATGCGCATTTCGATGGAACGCTCGGACGCTATGTTTACGATGTATTTGGGCTGGAAGACGGTGTCTGGCCTGTTTTCAGCATGGCCGCCTTGGCCAATGATGAGCACTTTATGACCGCCGCGAAGCAATAGAAGCGAGATAGGGCAGTTCATTTGGGTCTGCGCAAAAAACGCGGCACCATACCTGAAAAGCAAAATTATTATTTGGTTGGGTGAGTGAAACTCACGAATATGGGGTATTGACAATGGTAGCTAGAGCAAAAAAAAGGGATCTGAGCGGTCGGCATGGGTTCCACTGCTTTCAATCTTGCTGATTGCGTCCATGGTGGCGGGGGTTTTGGCCTTCGTTGCATGGGACAGACATAGCACACATCTGGACAAGTACGTTCTGTACGCTTCCGAGCAGCAGGTACTCGCGCACCGGATAGCCAAATATGCGTCGGAGGCTGCCCGTGGTAAGGAGGCATCATTTGCCCGAATGCAGGAATCCAGAAACCGTTTTTCGGAATTGCTCGATGCTTTGAAGAATGGCCAACCTTCCATCGACTTGCCGCCTTCACCCGAAGCCATCCAACCTGAGCTTCACAAAGCAGAGAGTGCCTGGCTGGAGTTACGCTCACACGTTGATGCCATTCTGAACAATCAGGATGCCATCCTGACGGTGAACGAGATCATTACTTCCATCCGGGATACCCTGCCGGATCTGATGGAAGTGTCCACCGAGGTGGCCAATGCGCTGGTGGAAGGCAATGCTACCCCAACCCAGATTTTCTATGCTTCCCGACAGTTGTTTCTCGCCCAGCGCATCAACACCGCTTTGAATGACGTACTAGCGGGAGGATCAGCTACCGCTCTGGCTGTGGATCAGTTGACCCAGGATGTGGATGAATTGAGAACAGTGGTCGATGCCCTGGTGAGCGGCAGCGCCGTACTGGGTATCGAAGCGGTCAAAAGCGAAAATCTCAAGGGGCGCTTGCTCGAAGCCACCGCTATCCTGGGAGATATCGATGAATCCCTGGGCATGATTTTGAGCATGATATCCAATGTATTGCCTGCCCTGGAAGCCGTTGGCGAAACGGGCATGAGTGAGATGGCGCAGGAGGCACTTGCCGAAGGTGAAGTACTGCCGGATATGGATGTGCCCAGTCAGCTTGCTCTGTCGTCAGACAAGGTGGCGGAGATGGCTCGCAAGCTCATTGATCTCTACGGGGACAAACCCGGCGAATTGAAGATCGCCGGCATACCGGTCAATGCCACGCTGGTAACAGCGCTGGGTATTCTTGCTGCCGTACTGCTGGTCTTGCTTGGTGTGATTTTGGTCGGACAGGCGCGCAAGCGAGAGGAAGTGACTTCCGAACAGTACCAGAGAAACCAGGAGGCGATCCGTCGTCTGCTCGACGAGATGGGCGACTTGGCGGATGGTGACCTGTCGGTGCAGGCAACAGTAACTGAGGATATTACCGGCGCGATAGCGGACTCCATCAACTACGCCATTGAAGCCATGCGTGAAGTGGTCGAGTCCATCAACCAGACCACAGAGGAAGTCTCCAGTTCAGCGCAGGACACGCAGGCGACCATCATGCATCTGGCCGATGCCGCCGAGCACCAGCGGGAACAGATCTCCGGAGCGAGTACCACGATCGACAAAATGACCGTGGCTCTTGAGGATATGTCCAACAACGCGACAGAATCCGCCCAGGTTGCCCAGAACTCGGTTGAGCTGGCATCCAGGGGTGGTGAGGCGGTGCGTCGTACCATCAACGGCATGGACAACATCCGTGAACAGATTCAGGAAACGTCCAAACGGATCAAGCGATTGGGTGAGAGCTCCCAGGAGATCGGCAATATCGTTGAATTGATCGAGGATATCGCCGACCAGACCAACATCCTGGCATTGAACGCGGCCATGCAGGCGGCAATGGCTGGTGAGGCCGGTCGTGGTTTCGCGGTGGTAGCGGATGAGGTGCAGCGTCTCGCTGAACGTTCTGCCAACGCCACCAAACAGATCGAAGCATTGGTACAGACCATCCAGGCGGATACCAACGAGGCAGTCAGTTCCATGGAGGCAAGTACCACAGAGGTGGTCAGTGGTGCCGGGCTCGCCGAGGACGCCGGCTCCGCGTTGCAGGAGATCGAGAATGTTTCCAATGAGATTGCGGGCATCATCACCACGCTGGCCGGTTCGGCCCAGCAGGAATCTGCGGAAGCCCGCCAGCTGAACGACACCATGGGTGTGATTCAGGAAATCACGCAGCAAACAACAGATGGTACCGCCAACGCTGCCGCCGAGATTGGGGAGCTGGCGGAAAAAACCAACCGCCTGCGTCAATCCGTTGCCGGATTCGTTCTTCCGGAAAAAGTGTAACGGAAGCGCCCGAATGCACCTTCGACTTGCCTCGGCCGTCAGCATGTCTTTCGGCCGGGGGTGCAAGTCCTGCTAGACAGCTTGTCCTGGGGATCTTTGATGACTGACGTGGAAAAACCTGATTACGCGACCCTGCGCTGGGTGAAGGAGGGTATGGATGAAACCATCTTGCTGGCACGTCAGGCGTTGGAAGAGTATGTAGGCGCGGGTTTCAGTGGTGATGGCATCCAGGTTTACCTCCAGCATGTGCACCAGCTTTTGGGAACCCTGCGTATGGTGCAGGTCTATGGGGCAGGCATGCTGGTTGAGGAGATGGAGCGTGTTGCCGGCTTGTTGGCGGCAGGCGATATCACAGGCAATGAACGCATAGCGGAATCCCTGATGCTGGGCCTGGTGCAATTGCCGCCGTATCTGCAGCGTCTGGAAAAGGGTGAACCGGATATTCCTCTGGTGTTGCTGCCGGTGCTGAATGACCTGAGATCACTTCGTGGCCTGCATCCCGCTTCGGAAATCGTGCTCTATGCGCCTAATCTGGATCGCCTGGTAGAACGTGAACCTGTGGTTCCGGGGTCGGGTAACCAGCAGGTTCCTCAGATAGTCAGGGGGTTGCGTAACCGTTATCACAAGGGTTTATTGCTCTGGTATCGGGAGAACAACCTGGACCAGGGCTTGCATGAGGTGCTGGAAGTACTGCAGAAAATCAATGCTGTGGCGGGCACCCTGCGCCTGCGGCGATTGATGGATGCGGCCGAAGCACTGGTCGTCACGCTTATTGATGGCGAGTTCACCGCCGATTCCGAAGTGAAGCAGTTGTTTGGCCGGGTCGATCGCGTGATGAAACGCCTGATCGAAAACGGTGAGGAAAAAACGGTAAAGGATTTCCCCACCGACCTGCTGAAGAATCTACTGTATTTCGTATCGCGCTCCCACTCGCTCAATCCCGTGGTGCAGACTGTAAAGCGCACCGCCGATCTCGCCAATAGCTTTCCGGATCAGATTCACAAGTCTCCCGCCGAAGCTGCAACCGGAGCTGACGAAAGTGTGCTGCAGGCAGTAGCAGGCGCGTTGCTCGAGGATCTGCTGCAGGTAAAGGAAGCGCTGGATCTGTATATCCGCGGCGACAGGGAGGAAACGCATCGCCTGCATGGACTGGCAGATCAATTGAACAAGGCGGGTGACACCCTTGGTATGCTGGGGCGAGGTGCATTGCGTGAAAAACTGTCGGCAGTTGCGAGCCAGCTGGCCGAATCTGAAGTAGCCAATGAACTGCTGGACGATGAGCAACTCATGCAGATAGCGACTGTATTGGTCGAAGTTGAATCTGCGCTCACTGCTTCCGGCACCGGCAGCATGGAGCCGGGCCGGGAAGAGGCCGCCGTACATGATCAGGAAAAAGAAGAAGGCGTCAAGGCTGTCATCCAGGAAGCCTTTGCCGAATTCACCTCCATCAAATCTGGGGTGGAGCGCTATCTGCGCGGTACGGTCGATAGCTCAGCATTGACTGAAGTAGCCGAAAGTGTCCACAAGCTGGTCGGTGTGTTTGAACTTGCCAACCTGGATGTCGTGGCGAGCCTGATGAAACAGGCCGAGCCCGTGCTGCATGAACTGAACGAGGAACAGGTACAGCTGAATGGCGTACAGCAAAGTGCGCTGGTGGACTTGTTTGCAGGCATCGAATACTACCTGGAGGCCCGTCTGGAAAAGCGCAGCAATCTGGCGCAATTTACCGATTATGCGGCAGAAGCCCTGCTTCGACTGACGTCGGAAGAAGCAGCCGAAGAGGCTGAGGCTCATCCTGAATTCGAAGAACAGGAATCCAGGGAACCGGTCGCAGATGAGGAGCTGTTCGCAGATTCTATGCTGACGGATGATCTGTCTGACGAAGAAGAGCTTGCTTCCACTTTGATGCTTGAAGACGAGGAACTTCAGCAACCTATCGAAACAACGCTGGCTGTCGAGGAACCGGAACCTGCAACCGGGCAGGCGTTTGCTGTAGAAACAGAAGAGGCGACAGAAGAGGCCACAGAAGAGGCCGAATCTGAACTGCCGGAAATCGAGACGAGCGGCATTGTTCTGCAAATGGATGAGATCGATCCCGAGATTTTCGACA
>DTXR01000622.1 GCA_012962365.1 Chromatiaceae bacterium
GCTCTTGATTCGTCATGCTATATGAAAAATCTCACCAGACCTGAGGGTATGGCTGCGATTTTTCATTACGCTATCCAAATCAATATCTTGCACTCTGCGCACCCTCTAAACCCACGGATTCAGGTCGTCAGTAAGGTGTTTAGGGCGGTTTTGTCCATGATTTCGATGTTTCTTGTCTTTATGCTGATCATCGATTGCTTCTGCAGGCTTTTCAGGGTGCGAATGACGGTTTCCATTGCCAGACCAAGATAATCCGCGATGGCTTCCCGTGACATGGGCAGACGAAACTGATGAGCATGAAAGCCGTGAGAACTCAGGCGGCTTGCAATATTGAGCAGGAAGGCGGCAACGCGTTGCTCTGCGGTCTGCATCCCTGTCAACGAGCGCTCCCACTGTAGCTGCCGGGCATGTTGGGCCGCGGAACCCAGCAGGTATTTCTGTACATTGATCAATTCATCCGGAGTGAGTGTTTTACCCAAAGCGCTGAAGTCCAGTTGGCAGATGGTGCCCTTTTCCAATGCCCGGGTGGTGTGGTTACAGGTTGTCTGGCCGATATTCTCGATGCCGGCAATTTCGCCAGGCAGATAGAAACCCATGACACGGCTGTGTCCAAGTATGGTGGCGTTGCTGGCGCAGGAGCCGGAATGAATCAGGTAAAGGTAACGAAAAGGCTCGCCTTCGGTGTACAGCACTTCATTTTTGTTCACCGGATGGTTGCGCAGTACGATGCGATTGAGGGAGCTGCAGTCCGGCGTTTCCAGTCCGAGGACGCGAGCTGTCTGATAAAGAGCACAATTGCGGCACATGACCGATGATGTCGTGTTCAATTGCATCTTCGGTTTGCTGGTGGTCAAGTGATTGGTCTCTTGTGCTGCTCTAACTTGGTGCGCCTAGTTTGTCGAGGCAAGTTGTCTGATTGGAAAGCAGGTCGTAGAGAAGGTCTAAATCGAGGATCTGTATGTGTTTGCGATCGACAAGTAGGATTTTTTCTTCCTGGAAGTGCGTGAACAGCCGGCTGACGGTTTCCAGCGCCAGCCCCAGATAAGAACCGATTTCCTGTCGGGACATGCTCAGATTGAATTCGGTTGCTGAAAATCCGCGGTTGTGGAAACGCACGGAAAGACTGAGCAGGAAAGCGGCCAGACGTTCTTCCGCCGTGCTCTTTCCCAGCAGCACCATCAATCCTGTTTCTTTGGTGATCTCACGGCTCATCAGGCGGAACAGCTGATGCTGCAGACCAGGTATAGTTGAAGTCAGTTCTTCGAGATGATCGAAGGGAACTTCGCAAACAGCGGTGGTTTCCAGCGCCTTGGCGGAACATATGTGCTTGTCGCTTTCAATGCCGTCCAGGCCGACCACTTCGCCAGGCAGGTGGAAGCCCACGACCTGTTCTGTACCATTGGGGCACTGGGTATAGGTTTTTACAGTGCCTGTCTTGACCACATAGATACTGCGGAACTTGTCACCCGTCTGGAATATATGACCGCCACGATGCATGGGCCGGTGGCGCTGTACGATGGCGTCGAGCTGATCGATATCGCCGCTATCGAGTCCGAGGGGAAGACAGAGCTTGGCCAGTCCGCAGTTCTTGCATGCGACCTTCAGCTTGTTCAGGGAAATTACCTTACTTTGGGGCAATGGGGTTCTCTGTTATCGATAGGATGCGAAGGAATACGGGGTATTTTGTAGGTAAATCTGATCCAGATCAATACTTGCTTATAACATTATTTTCTGCGAGGGGACGGTGGTACTGTTATTGAACAAAAAAGCCACCGATCTTTTTGGATCGATGGCTTTGCGAGCGTTAAGCGCAGCGCTCTTGCGCCGCGAGCTCTTCCGCCCAGTGCAAGTGCTATTTTGCAGGCGCTGCCGGTGCGCCAGGAGCGCCGGGAGGAGGCATTGCGCCGGGAGGAGGATAACCATAGCCGGGACCGGGGCCGTAACCATAACCGGGGCCATAGCCTGGGCCGTAGCCATAGGGACCGTAGCCGCCATAGTAACGATTATCGTAACGGTTGTAGCCGCGGCCATAGCCGGAGCCGCTGCCGCGTCCGCTGAAACCCATGTTGAAGTCGCTGCTGCCGGTGCCGTCGCCCATCCAGTCGGTCATGTTGTCCCAGGCGTTGTTGCCGTAGCCGCGATCGCCCCAGGGGCCGCCCCACCAGGCACTGGCGGTGGAAATTGAAAGTGCAGCCATACCGGCAATTGCGGTAGTGCCAATAAGCTTTGTAAGTTTACGCATGTAAAGCTCCTCATTAAGTGGATATAGTGTGTCGAAACACTGTAGTTATTTGGTGGGCGATGCCACGGGGCTCCCAAATTGTTTGCCCATGCCGAACTGATTTTTTGCAGTGCGGACACAAGACTATAGGCTAGTTTTCACGCTTCGGCCAGATTTTTCACCACCGACTGCTGTTGACACGCGGAAATTCTGCTTTGTGATTTGAGAGAAATCCGGCTATCTGTTACTGTTGCATCCCGTCTGTACACCTTCCTTTTTAGCTCACCGATTTTTGGTTTTGATGACAAAATACATATTCATTACGGGCGGCGTTGTCTCCTCACTTGGCAAAGGCATTGCATCAGCTTCTTTGGGCGCGTTACTCGAAGCGCGCGGTCTGAAAGTTACCATGCTAAAGCTCGATCCATACATCAATGTGGATCCGGGCACCATGAGTCCGTTTCAGCACGGTGAGGTATTCGTAACCGAAGACGGCGCTGAAACGGACCTGGATCTTGGCCACTACGAACGCTTCATCAACACCACCATGGGAACGCACAACA
>DTXR01000623.1 GCA_012962365.1 Chromatiaceae bacterium
GCCTTCTTGGCAGTGTTCCTGACGCCAGGCAACTCCAGCGTTAGCATGAATACAGCCCTGGGCACGGCAAACTGATTATCCTGCTGATACCACAGCATATTTCCCTGTTCCTTCTCCAGCGCCAGTGGTGCCTGTGTTGCCTGTACCAGCGGCTTGATCTCGACATGCTCAGGAATAAAGGGGTTGGGCCTGGGCAGAGCCAGTGCCCCGTCGGCCTGTACCCCTTTCCATTGCGCCAGCTGGCTGTCGTCTATCCTGCTGATGCGATAAGGTACTTTGTAGAAGGCTTCCACCTTGTCCGTTTTCACGTCGGGATCAACCAGCGTCATGACAAGTTTTTCCGGACGCAAATGCGCCAGCAAGGCTTCCAGCAATGCCGGCTCCCATTCCGCGTAGATCTTGCCCGCCCGCAACACATCTTCGGCGGGGTAATGCAGCAGTTTTTCTGACAGGATCATCGCATAGTTGCTGGCCGGCATCTTTTCCTCGAAACGGAAATCCAGCGTGGATTTCCTGCTCAGCTCATCGAAGCGCCACTGCTCGATCCCCTGGTTCTTCAACAGATCGATATATGTAAAAAGGTGTTGGGTAATTTCTGATACATGCTGCACACCGGTTTCGGTGAGATTCATGCTCACATTGAACACGCCCTGCACATCGTCCAGGTTCTGGCCGCCCGCACTGAGAGACGTGATCCAGCCTTTCTTTTTCAGCAGATCGTACAAACTGCCCTGACCTTCGTCACCGATGAAGTTGGACACATAATCGATGGGGCGAGTTTTGTAGTTTGCCCGCTGGGAAGGAATTGGAAACGCCAGGGTGAGCTTGTGCATCTCTTTCAGAGGCCGTACATCCACTTCGACCGGCAGCTGTGACGGCAGATAGATGAATTCCTCTTGTACGGGACGGTAAGGCTTGGCTTTTCTGTCAGGAACCGCAGAGAATTTGTCCTCTACCCAGGTTTTCAGCACCGGCAAAGGCTCCTTGCCCACCACCGTCAAGCCCATGATATTGGCCGAGTAATGCTTTTTATAGAAGGCGATGACATCATCACGCAGTCTGCTGTCCTGGCGATCTGCCAGCGTATCCAGATTTCCCACGAAAAACCGCGCATATGGGCTGGCAGGATTGTAGCTCTGTTTTTCTGCCGCATCGATACGGCGCGAATCTTCTTTCAGCTTTAGCTGATATTCCGAATGCACAGCATTGGCCTCGCGCTCCACGTACTTGGCATCGAACAAAGGCGCAATGAAGAACTGGGCGAAGCGATCCAGCGCCGGTTCCAGAGCCTCGGCCTTGATATCGAAGAAATAGGTGGTCTGGTTATCGGCGGTAAAGGCGTTATCACTGCCGCCATTGCGCTTGATGAACGAAGAATACTCATCCACATCCGGATACTTTTCCGTACCCATGAACAACATATGTTCCAGGAAATGCGCCAGACCGTCCCGACCCGGCGGATTGCTCACGCTGCCCACCCGGACACTCATGGCGGCGGCAGCCTTGTCGGCCTCCGGATCAGATACCAGGAGCACCCGCATGTTGTTGGGCAGTATCAGGTATTCATACTGGCGTTTGTCGTTTTCGCTCTTGATGACTTTCGCGCTGTTTCCCGGGGGATTGTTCTCGACTCCGTAGTGCGCGCAACCGCCGAGAAAAAGAGCCAACGCCAGAACTGCAATTGTTTTTTCCATGATTTGTTTTGATCCTGGGGGTATGATTGATTGAAGGGCATCTAGAATAATCCAGATTTCGTCACTCCGGCGCAGGCCGGAGTACAGTAAAATCAGCGACTTATAGATTCCGGCCTACACCGGAATAACGATTTTTCGAGGCGCCCTGAAACCTGAGTCCGTGGATTCAGGATAAAAGTTAACCCGAATATTTCACCGGTCGAACAACGCTCTAGCCCCAAGAAGCTGAATGATCGAGAAAAAATGGCAAAAAGTGAGGCCAGCCGCCGGTTACAGTTTGTCCCCCGC
>DTXR01000624.1 GCA_012962365.1 Chromatiaceae bacterium
TGCTAGGGTTGCACGAAAACGGTATTTCCTGAATATTTCTGCCTGCTATCGTGGATAACCAGAAAGCCGTCAGGGTGTGCTTCTATCCAGTTTCCGACAGTTAGCCTGGATAACTGTGTTACCGGTTTCGACAAGCGTCCCAAATACTCGAACTGTCCCCGATAGTTGCCTACATACGCGATTTCGTGTCCCTGATCCTGCAGGTTTTTGATCGTCTGGCTGAACCCATGTAGATCATAGGATGGCGTGGCAGCGCTGAGCAAGGTGAAGTGCGTGACCAGTATCACCAATACGGCAGCCGTGCCGATTTTTTTTCAACGTCATGACCGGGCAGTGACTTTTTCCCTATCAGAATGATTGCCGCAAGTGCAATCGGCAACATGCCCCAAAGAGGTGAAATCTCCTGAATCCACCAGGCTTTGTCCGTTGGGGCGACATAGGGAAGCAATGCCAGGATAACTCCCCCAACCAGCAGCAGCCACTGGGGAAGGCGCGACTGTTTAACGCTTGCTTCATTGTGCTGACGGTTTACCAGACAGGCAACAAGAAGAGAGAAGGCAGGCAGCAGCGGCAGCAGATACTTGATCTGCTTGGCGCTCACCAAGCTGAAAAGAATGAAAACCGGTACGACCCAACTGGCAAGAAAACACATGGGGACTTCTGTGTGGCAGTTCTTCAGTTGGGGGAGGGCTCGCCATACCCGGGGCGGTTCAGGGACCGGGGTTGGCGTTGTCACCAACAACTTTCAAGGTGTTGGCGACCTGGAAAAATGGGTTGCCATCGTTGCCATGTTGCTGGGGCGGCTGGAAGTCTTCACCATCCTTATCCTGCTCACTCCGGCGTTCTGGAAAGACTGAAAAGTTACAGTATTTCGGCTAGCAATTTGCCATCCATTGGGGTCAGTTCGTGTCCCTGAAAGGACAGCCATCGCTTTGATTTTCCGCGCAGGGCAGGGATCATGTTCATGTCCTGGCTGAAAGGCGGCACCACGAGGTCGCTGGCGATAACATAGCCACCGCTACGTATCACAGAGACATACTCGATATCGGGGTGGGGTTGTGCATTCAGCCAAAATAACAGGGTTACCGGTGCCGGAGGAACCAGATTGAACAGGATGCCGCGGGATGCTTTCAATGTGTGGTACATGCCATCACCAATTTCGTCACGTACAAACCATTCCTTGACCATGCCAAACATGCCGGAGTCGCCCGCGGAATGCCCGACCAGGGTAAGCTTTTCATTCGGGTTCTTCTGGCTGATATAGTCGGTAGCGGCCTTGAGCCAGCTGGCCTGTGCAGGTGCTGGCGCAAGCGAGGGCAGGTTCACGGTATAGAACAATTGGTCTCCGTGCTCTCCAGCTACGGGTTGTTCGATCAGACCCGTGGGAGAAAACCCAAGATTACCGGCATATTGCCAACCTGCCTGCCGCAGCAGGGCATTTACGCCACTGCGTTCCCATGTGCCGGCATCACTCAGATAACCGTGCACCGGAAGCGCCATGGGTGGATGAATGTCCAGTGGTCCCCATGACGGTATTTCGGTAGAGGATCGAAATTATCCCGGTGACGACTGATAACGAAGCAGCCGCAGGGCATTCAGTACCACCACAATGGTACTGCCTTCATGCACGATAACCGTACCGGTGAGGGCGATACTCTGGCTCAGTGCGGCAATGACAAGCACCAGGATGACGCCCAGGGAAATCGCCAGATTCTGCACAATGATGCGGCGTGCAGCCCGACTCAGACCCACAGCGAAAGGTAGCTTGCCCATGTCATCGGCCATCAAGGCGATATCGGCGGTTTCCAGAGCCACAGCGGTACCCGCGCCGCCCATGGCGATGCCCACGGTGGCTGTTGCGAGGGCGGGGGCATCGTTGACGCCATCACCGGCCATGGCTACCGCGCCATAGGCATCCTTGAGTTTGTTGATGGCCAGGAGCTTGTCTTCGGGTAGCAATTCGGCGTTTACATCGGTAATGCCCACCTGTTTCGCGATCTGCTCGGCAACCTTACCGTTGTCACCGCTGAGCATGACCAGCTTCTGAATGCCCAGTTCCCGCAGCTGATCAAGTATCCGGCGGATGTTGGGGCGGGGGGTGTCCGCCAGAGCCAGTATGCCCAGGAACTTCCTGCCCAGACTCACTGCCATGGTTGTCTTGCCCTCTGCTTCGAGACGGCGGATGGTTGCTTCGAGATTTTCATCCAGCGAATACCAGTCTGTGTCCTGAAACAGCTTGATCGAACCCACCAGTACCGGCTGCTGACCGATCATGCTGATCACGCCCTTGCCGGCGACATTCTCCAGAGCAGCTGCACAGGGCAGGGTGAGTTTCTGTTTTACTGCTGTATCGACAATGGCAGCAGCGACAGGGTGGCTGGATCGTTGTTCAACCGCTGCTGCCGTGGCGAGCAGTTCATCCGCAGTGGCACCGTTCATGGGGAGGACATCCGTGATGCTGAATCGCCCTTGGGTGAGAGTGCCTGTTTTGTCAAAAGCCATGACCTTGATGATGCCCATGTTCTCGAGGTGTACACCGCCTTTTATCAGCACGCCGTTGCGAGCAGCCTGGGCGATGCCGGAAAGCACCGCTGCCGGTGTACCGATGGCCAGTGCGCAGGGAGAGGCTGCAACGAGCAGCAACATCGCGGTATAGAAACTCTGCTGCCAGCCCATCCAGTCGAACAGCGGCGGTAGCAGGATGACCAGGGCAACCAGTATCAATATGGCGGGAACGAAACGACGAGTGAATTTTTGCGTAAATTGTTGGGTCGGGCTTTGCTGGCTTTGGGCATTGGCGACCATCTCCATGATTCGATTCAGGGTGTTGTCCCTAGCCAAACGGGTCACTTCGATATCCAGGGCAGCTTCCCTGTTGATGGTGCCGGCAAAAACGTCGTCTTCCAGACTTTTGGTCACCGGAGCACTCTCGCCTGTGATGGGGCTTTGGTCGATGGCGCTGATTCCCTGTATGACCTTGCCATCCA
>DTXR01000625.1 GCA_012962365.1 Chromatiaceae bacterium
AGTGGCGTCAAACGCTTGGTCTGGGTGTTGTAGCGGCTGCAGTGGTAGGAATCGAGCAATGCCATGCCCGCGCCCAAGTCGTGCTCTGCGCCATGCCCAAAAGGAAAATCCACTTGGCGTTTGCCTGTGGCGGTGATCACGGCACGGTGGGCAATGCCGCCCAGGGCCAACACGACACTGCCCCCTGGCAATGCCTTTAGTTCCTGCCGGAGAAAGGCGTTACAGGTTTTCACTTCACTGCCGACCGGCTTGTTCTGGGGCGGCAGGCATTTGACGGCGTTGGTGATGCGGCAGTTTTTCAGCTGCAGGCCATCATCGGCGTGGCTGGATACCGGCGCCGAGGAAAAGCCGCATTCATAGAGCGTTTCATACAGCAAAATGCCTGCATGATCGCCAGTGAAAGGCCGTCCGGTGGCATTGGCCCCGTGCATGCCGGGCGCCAGGCCCACGATCAGCAGCCGCGCATCGGGATCACCGAAGGGCGCTACAGGTCGGCAGTGGTAGTCCGGATGTCGGGTCTTTACTTCATGCAGAAAATCCGCCAGACGCGGGCAGGCCCGGCACTCGGGGTCGAAACCTGCTGTCATGTATTCAGCTCGATCACCCCGTGACGCAGGGCAAAATGTGTCAGCTCCACGTCGTTGTTGATCTCCAGTTTTTGGAACAATCGTGTGCGATAGGTGCTGATGGTTTTGGGGCTTAGAAACAGGGCATCCGATATCTGCTGGGTGGTGCTGCCTCGGGTGATCATCAGCATGACCTGCATTTCCCGTGGCGACAGTTTGGCCAGCGGCGTGGATTTTCCCTTGTTCACCAGGGCAGACAGGCTGAGTCGCTGAGCCACTTCGGAGCAGATATAGTGCTCGCCCTTCATGACTGCACGAATCGCTGCAGACACTTCTTCCGCAGGGCTGCCCTTGGTCAGGTATCCCACGGCGCCAGCATCGAGCAACTGATTGGGAAAAGGCTGGTCATCCAGCGCGGTGAGGGCGATCACCCTGGCATTTGGGTCGACACGCACGATGCGGCGCGTGGCCTCCATGCCCCCGATGCCCGGCATGTTGACATCCATGAGAATCACATCCGGCGGCGTCTTACGCACGAATTCGATGGCATCTTCTCCATTCTCGGCTTCCGCCACGACGCTCATGTCTTCCTGGGCTTCGAGAATACCTTTCATCCCTGAACGGAACAGGGCATGGTCATCGACGAGTAAAATTCTGATCATTTTTTCACTTCCCATCTCGTTCCCTATTCGGTGATCGAAGCCGGCACGGCTCGCTGGTAGGACCAGTCCTTGATTGCCTGTATCTGTTCTTCCATGGTACGCGACAGCGGCACCATATTCACGGTATTGCGAATCACATCCTGTTCATTAAACGACCTGCCCTCCTGCCAGGCCTCGATGCGGGCGCCCTTCACCGCCGACTCTATCTCGGCACCGCTCCAGCCCCTGGTGGCAGCGGCCAGATAATCGATATCAAAGCTCTCGGGATCCTGCCCGTTGAGGCGGATATGTATGGAAAAAATCTGTGCTCTCTCCTTGCTTGCCGGTAGATCGAGAAAGAACAGCTGATCGAAACGTCCCTTGCGCATCAGTTCGGCAGGCAATTGTTGGATGCGGTTTGCCGTGGCGGCCAGAAACACCCCGGCAGGCTTTTCCTGCATCCAGGTGAGAAAACTGGAAAATATGTTGACATTGCCGCTGGATGCACCACTATCATCATACCCGAAAGCATTTTCCAGCTCATCTATCCACAACACGACCGGGGCGATCTCTTCGGCGATGCTGGTCGCATGTTCGAAGGCGTATTCCGGTGAGCCGAAACTGCCTGACATCACCAGGCTCATGTCCAGGCGCACCAGGGGCATACTCCAGGCCGCCGCGATGGTCTTGGCCGCGAGGCTCTTACCACAGCCGCTGATCCCCATAAACAGCACGCCAGCGGGCAATGGCACAGCTTCTTCGAGCGCGTCTTTGGTAAACAGATCCTGGCGCTTACGCACCCAGTCCTTGAGGTTGTCCAGGCCACCGATATCATCCAGGGAGCGTTGCGGAGGATAAAAGCGCAACACACTTTCCTTGGCA
>DTXR01000626.1 GCA_012962365.1 Chromatiaceae bacterium
ACGCCCGGCTCGAAGGGCTGAACGGGATCTTCCAGGCCGCCCGCGCAAGGGCGCGTGGATACCGCAACGACAGCACCTTCATCACCATGATCTACCTGATCGCCAGCCCGGCAGGTTCCATCCTGAAATCCCCATGAAATGACGAAGAGCCTCCACCCACACCCCCGAGTCCGAGAGTTTTAGATTGAACCCATACATCAAACTGGGGTATAAACGCAAGTGGGTCGTCTTGTGGCGTTCTATGGGAGCACAAGAATCCAAGGAAGAGAATCATTGTTTCGCAATGACTCGAGCTTGATTAAGCGTAGTGGATAGACCAAGAGAAAAGCCCTTAGCCGCCCGCCTTCGCTAAAAATATGGCGGAGAGGGAGGGATTCGAACCCTCGATACGGGATTACCGTATACACACTTTCCAGGCGTGCTCCTTCAGCCACTCGGACACCTCTCCAATTTGTTGTTTGCCTTCCCGGCAAATCAGGGTGCGAAGGTTAAACTACTTCGGCTTTCAGCGCAATGCCAATACAGGATATTCCCCGAACAGATCAGGCTAATTCCCAAAGAAAGCAAGATTCAGTATAGTTTCGTATTTCCTCACCGCGCCTCAATCCATCCATGAAAAGAAAAGCCCAGCCTACGCTTGCCGAACAGGCAGATATTCACGAGTTGTACGAACTGTCTGTCCAGTGCTCGGAAGCAGAGGTGGATTTTGTGGCAGAGACCTACAAAGCACTGCGCGGCAAGCCGGCAAGGCTGTTGCGGGAAGATTTTTGTGGCACCGCCAACGTCTGCTGTGAATGGGTAAAGCGCCACAAGAACAATCATGCCATTGGCGTCGACCTGGACAAGTCTGTACTCAAATGGGGCAAGGAAAACAATCTTTCCCAGCTGCGGGAATCAGAGCGTAAACGCATCGATCTCATCAACGCTGATGTGCTGCAGGTTGAAACCAGGGCGCCCGACATCATTTCCGCCATGAATTTCAGTTATTGGCTATTCAAGGACAGAAACATGCTGAAAAGCTATTTCGGGCGCGTCCATCAAAGCCTGAAGGATGACGGTATTTTCTTTCTGGACTTCTACGGGGGTTATGACAGTTTTCACGAAGTGGAAGAAGACAGGGAGATAGAGACAGATCAGGGTAACTTCACCTACATCTGGGAACAGGCTGATTTCAATCCCATCAACCACGACCTGACCTGTTACATCCATTTTGCTTTCGAAGACGGCTCGCGTCTGGATCAGGCCTTTACCTATCACTGGCGTCTGTGGACCCTTCCGGAAATTCAAGATCTGCTGCGTGAATCCGGCTTCAAGGTCACAGTTTACTGGCAAGGCTGGGATGAAGATGGCGAACCGGATGGCGAATTCTACCCCGCGACAACAGCCGATGCGGATGCGGGATGGATAGCCTATATCACTGCAGAAAAAACCGGCGATCATGCCTCTGATAATGTTTCCTGACGAGTCGCCCGGTCAATCAGATCTTTTCCATCTTCACCAGGCGCGAGTTCAGTGATGTAGACACAGATTTCTGTATGGCATTTGACCGGATCATCAGATTGTTCATAGTGCTGTAAAACCCTCTGGGCCAACATATGTGCCTGGGTGGCGTTGGTATTAGGCAAAATCACCCAATAGATCTGATCCTTCCAGCGTGACACCATATCGCCTTTGCGCAGAACCGCACGTGTTGATTGAGCCATCTTGCTGATTATCCATGCTTTGTCCTGCCAGTTTGCATGCCCCCCTTTGGTACTGTTGCAAGCCACCTTAAGGCTCAAGAGACTCAATTCTTCATCGTACCGATTTGCCTTGTCTGCGGCAAACTGCAGCAGATCGATAATATAGGTCGCATTGTACACACCAGACAGCTCATCCTTTATCATTGGACGAATGGCTTCCTGGCGGGCAAGTAAGTCTCCCAATACCAGCGAAAGGTTCTCGAACAATCTGGAAGATATTCTCGGATACAAACGGGCAATCTGGTGAATATCACGCCAACTTACTGCCAAGGCGCGTACAGGCTTAATAGCAACCACATCTGAAATGCGTTCGCGGTCACGCATGAGCGCACTTGTACCAAAAACATCGCCGGCATGAAGTGTTCCACATACATTTGTACAATTATGTTTTCCTTCCCTTAGAAATACTGTACCAGCATTTGCACCATCTGTTGTCCATGTAATTTGTCTAC
>DTXR01000627.1 GCA_012962365.1 Chromatiaceae bacterium
ATAAAGTACCCTGGCGATTTGACACTTCAGTCTTGCTCATATGATACTCTGCTGCTTCCTCAATTTGGGCAAATGGACGATGCGCAACAGACACGACTCACTGATCTTTTTTTCTTTCATGGTGCTGCTCCTGCTGGCGGGCTGTGAGACCGCCCCGGTCAAACCATCCATACCCGCCGACCCTCAGGCAGCCCATGCCGCGCACATGTTTGAACAGGAACGTTACGAGGCAGCGGCCGACCTGTATCTCGATCTGGCCAACCGCACAACCGGTGATGCTCGTGCCCTGTATTTGTTGCTTGCAGCCGACAGTCTGATCCATGACGGGCAGCTTGACAAGGCGGATGCCATTCTGCGGCAGATCGACGGCACTACTCTGCTCCCCAGACATCAATTCCGCCGCACACTGATACAGGCCGATCTTGCCCTCAAGCGCCATCTACCAGAAGAAGCACTGCGCCTGCTGTCCGCTGTTCCCGGTCACAGCAGTAGGGATGAGAAGACACGCTTCCATTCCATGCGTGCTGCTGCCCACAAGGAGCTGCAAGACAGCATTGCCTATGTCCAGGAGCTCATTGCTTTGGACAAGCTGCTTTCAACCGATGAGGAACAACTGCTGGTGCAGACAGATATTCTTTCCGTGCTGACACGCACCACACCAGAGACACTGAAAGAACAGCTGGCCCCTGCCGACAACATCACCCAGGGATGGCTGGAGCTCGCCCGGTTGCTGCGTGACTTTCCAAATGCACCGGAAGAAATCATCGCGCCCTATCGGGAATGGCGGGATCTTTATCCCGACCACCCTGCGGTGCCCGGTCTGCTGACCAGTTACTACAGCCACCAGCAACAAATGGCGCCCATCGAGATCCACCAGATTGCGGTGCTTCTTCCCGCGAAAGGACCCTACGCCACGCCCGCGAAGGCCATTCGCGATGGCCTGATGAGCGCCTGGTACAGCGACACCAGCGAAAATCGTCCCAAGGTGAAGTTCTACGATTCGAGCAACAGCGATCAGATCTGGCCATTACTGAACCGGGTTGCAGACGAGGGCGCAGATATTGTCATCGGCCCACTTTCAAAGCAGGCCGTGCTGCAACTGGCTCGTGCCGGAGGATTACCTCTGCCCGTGCTGGCGCTGAACCAGGTGAACACCGACAGTATCCCGCCGCAGAATCTGTATCAATTCTCTCTTTCCCCGGAAGACCAAGCCCGTCAGGTAGCGGTCTGGGCCGCCTATCAGGGCTATCGTGAACCCGCCATGCTGTACCCCTCCTCCAGGCTGGGCAAGAGAATGGCGACAGCTTTCATGGAAACATGGAGACAACTGGGCGGTGGCAGCCTGCGCTCCCAGTCTTATGACCCTGGCAGCCGGGATTTTTCCACGCCGGTAGCTCAGCTTGTGCGTTCCAGGCAACGCAAGGCTCAGCTGGAAGAACTGAAAGCGGCAAAAGAAAAGAATGTACCCTATACCTTGCCTCCCAGAGGCATGGACTTCATTTTTGCCATCGGCAACAAGCAGCAAATGCGCCAGATACACCCCATGCTGCAATTTCAT
>DTXR01000628.1 GCA_012962365.1 Chromatiaceae bacterium
CCTCGTGCTAGCTATCGCGTCCCTGATGCTGAGCTTTTTCGATCTCGGCTCCACACAGGTCGAGTATGCCTTCGCCATGCTGGTAGACAGCATCGTGATCGGCACACTGCTTTACACATCCGGTGGAACACAATCCGGGCTGGGCATTTTGCTGGGCGTTTCCATTGCTTTCGGCGCCCAGGGCATGCCCACGCGCATCGCTATGTTTTCCGCCGCTGTGGCTACCGCGGCCATTTTCCTGGAAGCCTATCTCGAATCTGTTTTCCTGCAGCAACACTTTAATAACCTGACAGTCTTGACCCTGCTGGGGATTTCCTATTTCGCCCTTGCGTTCCTTTCCCACGAACTGGCTGCCCGCACCCAACTCAGCGAAAAGCTGGTAAAGCAGCAGGGAAAAGATATCGCCGACCTGACAGAACTGAATGACCAGGTCATTCACCACATGCAAACCGGCGTGATCGTGTTGGACGAAAATACCCGCATCCGCATGCTGAACGACGCAGCCTGGCAGTTTCTTGGCCGCCCTATCAGCACGGTGGGATACACTCTGGGACAGATCAGCGAAGACCTGGCGCTGTCACTGAGCCGCTGGCAACATCAGCCATCTTCCCGACAGCATCATTTGCATACCCACAAGGAAGGAAACGATCTGCTAGTCAAGTTCCAGTACGTCGGCGAAAGCAAGCGTACGGGCACGCTGATTTTTCTCGATGATGCATCCCGTGCTGCCGAGGCAGCTCAGCAGCTCAAACTCGCCTCCCTGGGAAAACTGGTTGCCAGTATCGCCCATGAAATCCGCAATCCGCTGGGTGCCATCGGCCATGCCAACCAACTGCTACAGGAATCGGAACATCTTCGGGGAACAGATAAGCGCATGGTCGAAATCATCAACAGGAACACCTCCCGCCTCAATGAGGTGGTGGAGAACATCCTCTCCCTCTCCAAACAACGCCCTGTCGACTCAGAAAAGATCCGCCTCGATGTGTGGCTTGGCAAACTGTGCAAAGAGATGAGCAACAACTATCAATTGCAGCCCGAGCAGATGGTCAGCTATGTATCACCACCGGACACCAACCTCGTATTTGACCCGCAACAGGTATTCCAGATCATCAATGCCCTGATGGAAAATGCCATCAAGCATCAGGCCCACAAAGGTGGCGAGCTGGTCATTTCCTTAACCGGCGGCATGGATCCCGGTACCCGGGAGGGCTATATCGAGGTTATCGACAATGGCACCCCCATCCCCACCGACATCGTGGATAAATTGTTCGACCCGTTTTTTACCACCAGCAACATGGGCACGGGATTGGGGCTGTATATCGTCAAAGAACTTTGTGACGCCAATAACATTCGTATCAGTTACTTGCCAATATCGAGTGGCGGCAACTGTTTCAAGTTAAAATTTGCTGCAACAAGTATAGACACACAATAAAAGGACTTTCCCATGAGCCAGCCAACCGCCCTGATCGTTGATGATGAACCCGATATTCGCGAGCTGTTGGAAATTACCCTGGCACGCATGAATATCGCCACCGTTGCGGCCGAAAATCTGGACCAAGCACGTACCGCATTGGCCTCCGACACATTTCACCTGTGCCTGGCCGATATGCGTCTCCCAGATGGTGACGGCATCGACCTGGTTCGGGAAATTCATGAGCTTTATCCAGGAACTCCTGTTGCCATGATCACGGCACACGGCAACATGGAAACCGCTATCGAAGCGCTCAAGGCGGGCGCCTTTGATTTCGTATCCAAACCCGTCGATCTCCCCGTGCTGCGCAAGCTGGTGAGTACCGCACTGAAGTTGCACCAGACTGACAACAGTACAACCGGCACAACGCCATCAGACGAAGAAGCATGTCCCCTGCGGGGAAAATCATCCAGCATGGAGCAGGTACGGGCATTGATCACCAAACTGTCCCGCAGCCAGGCGCCCGTACACATTACCGGCGAATCCGGTACGGGAAAAGAACTGGCCGCTCGCCTCATTCACCAGCTTGGCCCCAGAAACGACAAGCCCTTCGTGGCCGTAAACTGCGGAGCAATTCCCCACGAACTGATGGAAAGCGAGCTTTTCGGACACAAAAAAGGCTCCTTCACCGGCGCCACAGCAGACAAGAGCGGGTTGTTTCAGGAAGCGGAAGGCGGCACCCTGTTTCTCGACGAAGTGGCCGACCTGCCCCTATCCATGCAAGTAAAACTACTGCGCGTCATTCAGGAAAAACTGGTGCGCCCAGTCGGTGCCACCCGGGAGGTACGCACGGATGTCCGTATCATCAGCGCCACTCACCAGAACCTGGCCAAACGGGTGCAGGACGGCGAGTTTCGCCAGGATCTCTACTATCGCCTGAACGTCATCGAACTGATCATGCCTTCCCTGCGCAAACGGCCGGAAGACATTCCCGAGCTCATCGATCATCTGCTGAACACGATTGCCAGCAACTACCAGCAGCCTGCACCCAGGTTGCACGAGAAAGCCCTGGCGGCACTGAAGAACTACAGTTTCCCCGGCAATGTCCGGGAGCTGGAAAATATTCTGGAACGGGCTTTCGCGTTGTATGAAAACGACATCATCACACTGGAAGACCTGGGTAACCTGACGGAACCGGAAGGCTTGAGTACAGAATCCCACACACGCATCCCCGATGAAAACCTGGAAGACTATCTGACAAGAATCGAGCGGGGCATTCTGCTGCAGGCATTGGAGGAATCCCGCTGGAACAAGACTTCTGCCGCCGGAAGACTCGGCATCAGTTTTCGCTCATTACGCTACAGATTGAGCAAGCTGGGCATAGACAACAAGGATGAGGATGCCTGACCCGGCATGGCGATGGGGCTGCATGGCATTCCCGAGCTCGATCAGAAATCGATATTGATACCAACATTCAGGGCCTGATCTCCGCTGCCCCCTTCCCCCTGACGCAGCGCATAATCAATCCCCAGGCTCACGGATTTCGACACGCTGGCGCTGTATCCCAGATTCAGCGTCCAGAAATAGCCTGGCCCTTCGATATCGTACAGCTTGAAATGGCTGCCCTGGAGACTGTTCAAACCAGCCGTCACGCTGCGCCCATCATCCTGCAATTCGGCTTCGTAAGATACAGAGCCATGAAGATTACCGGCAGAACCCACCCGATAGTCGGCAAACAGTCCGGCCTCCAGCAACAGGGAATCGCGATCCTGAGAGCCAAAGCTCATTGCCGTGGAACGCACCCCCTTTTCACGATAACCGTCTACATCCACCGACTGATAGTTGATGCTGGCAAAAGGGCCGGCCTGGAAATCACCCCGATTGAACACCGCCGCACCTGCCAGCGCTTTCAGTGCATAAACGTCCGCATCCGTATCGCCTCTTTCCAGCCGCACGGTATTTCCCAGGGAGATGACACGCTCGACATCCTCGATGCTGGAATTCAGTCCCACGCTGAAAATGGCGCTGGCAAAATAATTGCCATGACGGTAGTCCATGAAAGCGGACAGCAAGGCGCTGGTGGCATCAAAGCTGCCCATGTCACGCGCAAAATCCGCCTGACTGTGCGCGCCTTCCAGCGCGCCGCCAAACATCCAGTTCGGATCCATCCGCCAGGCAATGCCTACCATGAGGCCGGCATCGTCCGTGCTGGCATCCCAGGCCTGACCGCTTTCGAGATCCTGACCACCCAAACCGCCATTGGCGAAGAAAGACCAGCCTTCACCGAAGCCCATGGCCAGCTGCACCTCTAGAGACTGCTGGGTACCCCGCACCTGCCCCAGTACGACCTCAGGCAGGTTTGCGATCAACGCAGGGGCGGTGATCACTGAAATGGCATAATCGCCAATCAGGCGATGTCCAGCGCTGGAGGGATGCACCGGATCGGCGTAAAAGAACAGCCCCGGCGCCCTGGGGTCGACCAGCGTATCCGGCGTACACTGCAGGCTCAGGGATGTCGTACAGGCCGTGCCCGTCACATTGACCAGGCCATAGCCCCCCGGCGCAGCCATCACCTCGTTGAAAAATGAAAAAATATCCAGACCGATGATATTGGCTTTGCTGGCATTCGCACCTGCAAGCAAAGCGGCATTGAAGGTTGTGGACAGGCCAGTACCCAGGACCAGGTTCTGCTGGTAATAGGGTGTGAGGGATCCAGCCGCCATACCCAGAGCCGTTTCCGCCGCAGCCAGCGCATTGGCGCGGACAGTGGCCATGTCCGCCCCTCCCATGGCCAGTACGGTCGCCGCAGCAAGCAACGCATCACCCTGCGCCGGGTTGCCATCCCCCGCCCTGAACACCGCGTCGAGAAGCATGGCCGGGATCTCCCCGATATTCGGCAAATTGGGCACCAGGATATACCTGGCCCCTGCATCCGCAAGACGCTCGGCCTCTCCCAGCAATTCATTGGCGCTGGTCACCACATTGCCCACTGCCGCATCCGGCGGCAAACCTGCGCCAATCAGCCCCAGATTGAAGAACAGATCATTACCGCCCCCCCACAGGCTGTACAGCGCATTTCGGTCAGCCCGGTTACGCCCGTTCAGGTAGTAATTGACCTGCTCACGAATGGGAGCAGCTCCCTGGGGCGAGGGTGTCTGACCGATACCGAAAGGATTGCTTACCTGTGCGCCACCTTGCGCATAATCCGTACCACTGGCCGAAGTATTGCCCGGGTTATCCGGATTATTTGCCACGGCCCCGGTAGCAAAGAAATCCGCCAGGCGCTCGGCCCAGATCTTGCTTGGACTGGTAGTGAACTTCCCGTCCAGTTTCGCATCCGGGTTTCCCTTGAAGGCGCCGCTGTCAGAAAGACTGTCACCAAAAAAGTAGGTTTCGGAAAACTCCAGAGCCTGAATGCTCCCGGCACCCACTGCCAGCGATGCGGCAATCGCCAGCGTACTGATTCTGTTGTTTTTCATTTCATCCCCCTTTTTGGTTTATGCTTACCCACCTGATCAGAATATTCCGCAGCATCTGTCATCCGCAAACTCTAAGCCATTCCTGAGGGGGGAGCAACCATGGCCGTAAGCAGACTGGACTACCACACGACCGGAACCGATTGTTGGCGCCTCGACACGGGACTCAATCGTCCGCAGCACACCGCCTGTTACCTGCTGCACGATGCCGGCGAGCTGGCACTCATCGACACAGGTACCAGTAACAACATTCCTGCCCTGCTGGAGACGCTGCGGGCACTGGGTTTTTCCGCATCCCAGGTTCGCTGGATTTTACCCACCCATGTGCATCTGGATCACGCCGGAGGCGCCGGTGCCCTGCTGGCCCAATGCGACAATGCCACCCTCGCCACCCATCATCTTGGCCTACCCCATATGATCGACCCGGATCGCCTGCAGCAAGGCGCCATGGCGGTATATGGCGAGGCCATGTTCAACAAGTCTTTCGGTAAGCTGGTTCCTGCGGCTGACGATCGCTGCCTGGCCCTACACGACGGTGACCTGGTGGAGCTGGGCCGGCATGAATTACTGTTCATCGACACCCCGGGACATGCCAATCATCACGGCTGCTTTTTCCTGGAACCCAAGGCCAGCCTGTATACGGGCGATACCTTCGGCCTGAGATACGAGGCGCTGGATCATGATGGCAAACCCTGGCTCATGGCCACCACGACCCCCGTGGCATTCGATCCCGAGCGCTGGATGCAATCCCTGGACACACTGATGGCCCTGAAGCCGAACCGGGCCTGCCTGACCCATTTTGGCCCCCTCGACAATCCCATGACATGGCAGGCGCAATTGCGCCAATCCATACAGGATCACGTGGAGATTGCTCTTCAAGAGGAGAAATCGGGCGACAGGGAAGGCCGGAAAGAGCGCCTGGCGCAGGCGCTCATGAAGAAAATGCTTTCCCGCCTGGAAGAGCACAATCCCCAACAGGACAGGAAGCTGGCGGAAGCGCTGTTGCAGGATGACATCCACCTCAACAGCCAAGGCCTGGAAATCTGGCTGATCAGGCGTGAAAAAAAACGCGCCGACAGCCCTGGCTGACATTCTCTGTCATTGCTTTGTACTACCACCTGCATCCTTGCACGCACGCTGTTTCCCTTCTGGCGCAAGGCATGCCGGACAATTTTATTTCATCATCCTTTTTGCAGCCGTGCGAGAAACAGCGCCTGGCCATGCCGGTCTTCGAGACGGACATCATCAAAAAGAACAAGATTGGGATACCTGGATTTCACCCATGCGGCAAAGATGCCATCGGAATCCGGCTTCAGGAGAGCGCCTTTCTCATCGAACACTGGGGTGGTCGCCAGGCCACAACTGGGAGAGCGGGATTTGAAGATCAGGGCATCGAGTGTCTGCAGATACTGGGGCTGTTGCTCAACCCATTGCTGTAGAACCGTTGTTACATCCAGTTCCGGATTATCGACGCCGAGGATACGGACATTTTCACCTTCCAGTTGCACCAGGCGAACCGCCGGTCGCGGCGTTTCTAGGCCCGCCTCGCTCTCCGGACAAAAAGGCAGGATCTGCGCATAATGAGGCAGTACTTCACGGATCCAGGCATGGGGACGGGAGGCGCCGTCATAACGCACAGGCTGCCCGAGCAGACAGGCGCTGACCCCCACCCGGGGCTTACTCAAAACTCCGCCGCCTCCACTTCCAGGTAGGCCAAGCTCACATGGCTGCCCACGAGGCTGTCAAAATCTGTCCAACCCTTCCAGCGCGCCAGGCGGGGAAGCAGCTTGGGCTTGATCTCGAAATCACTCAGATCCTCCTCGAAGAATTCCTTCACGCCATCATAGACGGTTTGCAGATAATCCCGGTACTCTGTCGCCGCTTCCGGCCCGCCGGTAGGACCATGTCCGGGCACAAAAACCTTGGCGCCTGTGGCCAGGGCGCGATTCAGGTTCCTGATATTCCCCTGAAAACTGCCATCGTTCAAACGCAGCATACGGCCATATCCGGCGTTATCACCAAGGAAAATCACTCCTTTAGCAGGTAGGTGGATCATGATGTCATTGTCGGTATGGGATTTGCCGTCATGCAGTACATGGAATTCCACCCCGCCAATGCGTATCAGACTACCCTCATCCACCGGGCTATTGGCAGACACGACGCGCGTACCCGCGGTCGCCCCTTTGGTCATGTCCATCATCACATCCAGCCACTGGGCGCCGGCGCCTTTCTCCACCCGTTCCATCATCTTCGGATGTGCATAAATCCTCACCTTGGGAAAGGCTTCGAAGATCGCTTGATTGCCCAGCCAGTGGTCTCCATGCACATGGGTGTCGAACACCGCCACCACCGGCTTGTCTGTCACCTTGCGGATCTGGGACAACACCATCTCACCCACTTGCACACTACTGCCCGGATCGATGACAGCCACACCTTCTGCGGTGACCACGAAGGCGGGGTTGTTCATGAAGCCCTGGTTCTCAGGCGACGGCACGCCTTTCGGGCCATGAATCACGAACACATCGTCGGCCACCCGCTTGGCTTGGTAGGCGGCCTCCAGAGGAGGCGCCTTGTCCGCCATGACGTTCTGGCTGAAAAAGCTCAGGACGACAAACAGTGATAAAAAGATTCTCATCGATGCTCTCCTCCAATTATTGTGAAAAGAAGTATATCACCGGCCTTGAAAACCATGTCCAACCTCCTCGGGCAAGCCAAGACCTTCACCACCAGCGCATCAACCACGGGCGCACTTACTCCAAGCAGCCTTATGAGGTACACCTGAGGTTAGTAGCCAACCTGGTGAAAGAAGTTCAGGGTGGCGAGGAAATGATCGCTGCCGCCTGACTGCAATTGTCAGACAAGAGCTATATTCTGGCGCAAGATCAGAAATTCCTGCCTAAGGAAGCTCTGATTAACTCCATTTTCGTCATCCCGGCGAATGCCGGGATCCAGTAGAATCAACCACATAGATTC
>DTXR01000629.1 GCA_012962365.1 Chromatiaceae bacterium
ATCGCAGCCATACCCTCAGGTCTGGTGAGATTTTTCATATAGCTTGACGAATCAAGAGCTTGTGCTATGTGCCCCGATGAACTCACGGATTCAGGAGCATACCAACCAAGCGCCAACACAGGCCAGGATCGATTCCAATCAAGGTAATTTCATGCCTGATTCACGCTTCCCTGTCTTCACAACCAGAGTCTAAACATCCGGGAGAACAACTGGTGAAACACACACTGATCGTATTATTTGGACTGTTGCTGACATTCTCCGGTGCTGGCACGGCCGAAAGCACGCCTGACGAGCGCAAAGACAGCGCAGCGGGCAAAACACTCCACTGGGCAGGTTGTGGCATCACCAAGAAAGCCTTCATGAAGGAGCTGGCTGTCGCGTACGAAAAAATCTACGGTGTGCACTTCGTTCTCGAGGGTGGTGGTGCCACCAAGGGCATTCGCCGGGTGAAGGATCGTAACGTGAATATCGGCGGCTCCTGCAGACCCAAGATCGCTGGCGCGCCTGAAGAGCGTTTCGTACGCATGACGCCTGTCGCCTGGGATGCACTGGTTGTCATGGTGCATAAAGACAACCCTGTTTCGAACATCAGCCTCCGCCAGGTCAAAGAGTTGTACGAGGGAAAAATCACTAACTGGAAAGAACTCGGTGGCAATGACGCCCCCATCGAACTGCTGATCCGCAAGGGCAAGATTTCCGGGGTGGGGCTTACCCTGAGGCAACTGGTCTGGGGCAACCCGGATCAGGAATTCAAGGGATCAGCAGAGTACCCATCTTCCGGGCCACTGGAAAAAGCCGTCGTGGAAAATCCCAATGCCATTGGCATTTCCGGCATTTCCAGCGCCAGCAAACGCGATGTCAAACTTCTCGCCCTGGAAGGCAAGATCCCCAACTACGAAAACATCAAAGCCGGACACTATCTGCTGTACCGCCCCCTGTACATTACTTACATGTCCCGCAACAACCCGCAACTGAAGGAGATCAAGCGCTTCATCAGTTTTGCCCTGTCCAAGAAAGGGCGCGAGATCATTCGCAGCCAGGGGGTCGTACCTTATCTCGACGGTATCGACTTGTCTTCCAAGCTGAAGGCGCAGCGCAAGACCGTGAGAGATATGCAGGAACAACACATGCGCAAAAAAGAAACTGAAAAGAAAACACAAGAAAACGCCAAAAAATAGCATCTGTGGACGACCCGGCCTGAATCTTCCCGTTCAGGCCGTTTTTTTCATGGACTGCAGACTGTCCCCCAGAATTTCCGCCAGCGAAACATCCACCTTCTCATAGAGCGTCTGCAAAGTCGGGTTTCCCGGCCAGGCCGGTTCTGAGGCCACGGGCAAACGGTGTCCCCCGGCCAGATAGACATCATAGAGCGTCACGTCATGGCTGTCCCTGGCCAGCAGCCAGCGGCCCCTTTCATTACAATCCACCAGATGACGTTCGCGCAGCCTGATCAGCAGGTGCTCGGCGTCTGCGCTGCAATGCTGGAGTTTTCTCAAGGGCACGGCTTCCCCTTTTTCCTGTGACCGGGCAAGCTGCAGCAACAGGCAAAGCATGTTTTCCAACCCGGCGGATGCATCTTCTCCGTAACGAACCATCTGCCGGTACACACCCAAACCATAGGTAAATTCTGCCCCCAGTAACACAACCAGCCAGGAGACGTAGATCCACACCAGGAAAATGGGAATAGCCGCCAGTGCCCCATAAATCGCTTCATAGGTAGGAAATGTCGTGAGATACCAGGCAAACCCCTGCTTCGTAAACTCAAA
>DTXR01000630.1 GCA_012962365.1 Chromatiaceae bacterium
CCTCTCCGGGAAAATTCCGGATCCTGGTGAAATATCCGGGTTAACGACCAAGGAACCAGCCCACTACCTGAATCCGTCGATTCAGGTAGCAGTCAGGAGATTTGACAAACAGAATCGATATAAATATCGTAATACCAACATAGCATCGATAGAGATATGCCATGCCAACGGTTACAGTTTCACCAAAATTCCAGGTGGTCATCCCAAAAAGCGTGCGAGAATCCCTGGGTATTCACTCTGGACAAAAAATTCAGATGCTCGCTTTCAAGAACAGGATAGAACTCATCCCCATCAAGCCAATGAAAAGTATGCGCGGCTTCTTGAAGGGTATCGACACAACCGTGGACAGGGATGAGGATCGCATGTGAACATCGTTGATTCATCCGGCTGGTTATCTTACTTTGCCGATGACGGCAACGCGGAACTGTTCTCCCAGCCTATAGAGGAAACGGAAGCACTGCTGGTGCCTTCCATTACACTTACGGAAGTCTTCAAGAACGTGCTTCGTCAACGCGGAGAAGAACCCGCGCTCGAAGCAATTGCCCATATGGAACAGGGAACAGTCACCAACCTCGATAACAAACTGGCAATCAACGCCGCTTTTTTTGGTGTCGAGTACAAACTGCCTCTTGCTGACAGCATCATCTACGCCACCACACGCAAATACGATGCTTTGCTCTGGACCCAGAATGCTGATTTCCAGGGATTGGAACAGGTACGGTATTTTCCCCGACAAGAACCATCATGACCCACAAAATACTGATCATCGAGGATGACAGCTCCCTGAGCCAGATGCTGACCCTGCATTTCGAGGATCAGGGTATGGAGGTTCAGGTCGCCCACAGCTGCGGGGATGCCTTGGATCAGGCCGAACAGTTCCAGCCGGATCTGATCCTACTCGACCAGCAGTTGCCCGACGGACTGGGCAATGAACTGATCCCCCGGCTGCTGGCGCTGGCCGGTACCTCGCGCATCATCATGATGACCGGCGTACATGACCTGGAACTGGCCATCCAGGCCATACAGGACGGCGCTGCCGATTTCATCCACAAGCCGGTCAAGACCCGCATATTACAGGCCGCCGTGGACAAGGCACTAGCCTACACGCCAGCCACCATGGCCGATCAGGAACAAGCCGCTCCGCAGATTCGCGAACTGATCGGGCGCAGTGACGCCATGCTGGAGGTGAGCAAGCAGATCGCCCTGTCCGCCCAGAGCAACGCCACCGTGCTCATCACCGGCGAATCGGGCACCGGCAAGGAGATCGTCGCCCGCCTCATCCATCAGTACAGCAAGCGCCCCGGCGAATTCGTCGCTATCAACTGCGCAGCCATCGTCGACACCCTTCTCGAAAGCGAGCTGTTCGGCCATGAAAAGGGCGCCTTCA
>DTXR01000631.1 GCA_012962365.1 Chromatiaceae bacterium
GCCCGGCCTTCACGGCCTGCACGAAGTCGGCGACGATAGCGTCCCGTTGCTCCTGCGCGACATGCTCGTTGATGCCCTTGTCGGCCAGGATCTTGTCTATGAGAAGATTCTTGGTGATCTGGAGTATTTTGCTGATGACGTCAGGGATTTCTTTGCTGCGGGCGGAAAGGGACTGAACGTGACCGTGCCTTTCAAGGAGCAGGCCTGGCGCCTGGCAGATGAGTTGAGTGCCAGAGCGAATTCGGCCGGGGCAGTCAACACCTTGATCCTGAAGCCTGAGGGCGGCATCCGGGGTGACAACACAGACGGTGTGGGATTGGTGCGTGATCTGCAGCAGAACAACGGTTTCGAATTGGCTGGCTCCCGGGTGCTGTTGCTGGGCGCCGGAGGCGCATCGCGCGGTGTGGTAAGACCCTTGCTGGAGCAACGAGTCGCCAGCCTGACCGTCGCCAATCGTACAGCCAGCCGTGCGCAGGAAATTGCGGCGCAAATGGGTGCTTTAGGGCCGGTATCCGGTTGTGGGCTGGACGCGCTTTCGGGGCAGTCTTTCGACTTGATTATCAATGGCACAGCTGCTGGCCTGTCCGGTCATGTGCCGGCAATTCCCGAAACTTGCCTGGGGGAAAACACCTGGGTTTATGACATGATGTACGCCAGCGAACCCACGGCGTTCGTAAAATGGGCTGTCGAGCGAGGCGTTGCCCGGGCGCTGGATGGCCTGGGTATGCTGGTAGAACAGGCTGCCGAGTCTTTTTATCTGTGGCGGGGAATCCGTCCGAATACCAAGAATGTAATCGAGGAACTGAGGAGTTAAACAAGGCATGAAATTATCGTATGGAAAACTGAACAAATATGTATTCGCCGCTGTACTGGCGACGGGCTTGGCCGGATGCAGTGATACCGACAAGGCGGAACAGGCAGCAGTAGAGGAAGCTGTAGCAAAATTTGATCTTCTCTCCCTGGTGCCAGCAGATACCCCTTATGTGGCCGCCAGCAGCAGGGAGATGCCCCTGGGCCTGAGTGAAAAGGTGCTGCAGGCATCCGGCTTTGGGATCAATGATGGCAGCTTGCGCAAGGAGCTTGCCGATATGGATGCCGATGCCAGCGACACCGAACAGTCCTTTACCAAACTGCTGGATGCCCTGCTGGCGGAGCTGGAAGGCAAAATGAGCGCCAAGGGGCTGGAGTCTCTCGGTGTGCCCATCAATGGCCGTAGCCTGATTTACGGCTTGGGAATCCTGCCCGTAGTCTGGGCTGAAATCCTGGATGCCGAGAAAGTCGAGGCTTTGCTGTCCCGTGTGGAAGAGCGCAGTGGCATGAAAGCCGAAACGGCGACGCATGGCGAGGTCAATTATCGACGTTTCCTCATGGATGACCTGGTTGGCATCCTGGCAGTATATGACAAGCATTTGATCATGGCGGTATTGCCGGTGAAGTCAGAAGTTGAGATGTTGCCGCTGGTCTTCGGTGAAACCAAACCGACAACATCCCTGGCGGGTGGTCAATTTAAGGAGTTCACCGCCAAGCGTAAATTTCTTGGTTATGGTGATGGCTATGTCGACCTGGTGCGCTTTGCCGAAATGGCCCTAGGTGAATCCCAGGGGATCAATGCCGACGTGCTCAACGCCCTTGGCATAAGTTCCAGCGATCTGTCTCCCGCCTGCCGCTCATTCGTCAAAACCACCATTCAGTCTGTGCCGCTGATCAGCTTTGGTTTTACGGATGTAACCGACAGCGGGTATGCAATCAAGGCCATGGTCGAAACATCTCCCGGTGTTGCCGGCTGGTTGCAGAAGATGGCCTCTCCCGTACCTGGCGTGGGCGTCGCCAACGAAGGCCTGTTGAGTTTTGGAGCGGGTTTCAACCTACCTCAGATCCGCGATGGTGTGAAAGCCATGCTGCGCAACTTTGCTGAAACAGGCAAAGGCTGTGAGCTGGTGGACGAGGAAGGATTGGCCCAGGCCATGCAAGGCATCGACATGATGCTCAATCCCATGCTGGCGGGTATCAAGGGTTTCAATGTGACCATCAATGATATCGAGATGGATGTGCAGACCATGAGTCCCAAGAGCTTGGATGCCCAACTGTTGCTGGCTGCTGCTGATCCGAAAGGCATGTTTTCTATGCTGGGGATGTTCAATCCGCAGTTGGCTCAACTGGATATTCCGGCCGATGGAACACCGGTGAAAGTGCCGCTGGAAACCATGTCGCCAATGGCGCCCCCCACCTACGCCGCTATCAAGGGAGAAGCCCTAGCCTTGAAGCTGGGCGAAGCTGCGCCCAAAGGGATCGACGATGTATTGTCTGCCCCTATGGCAAAAGTGCCCCCCATATTTGCCATGAACTACAATGCAGGCAAGCTGTTCGATGTCGTGGGACCACCTATGAAGAGTATGATGGAATCCATGCAGGGAGAGGAAGCGGAAGATCTGAAATCAGCTTATGATTCCATGGAGTCTGCCGCCAGCATTTATGGCAATATCGATTTCCGCATGCTTGGAACGGATAAGGGCATGGAGTTTGATACGGTAATCGATCTGAAATAAATTGCCGATCGAGGCAACCTTGTTTGCAAGGACAGAAAAACACCACCCTCTCCAAGACGGTGGTGTTTTTTTATGTACAGGATGTACGGACAGAAAACTGCTCCTGCATTTTCTGCACTTCCGCCTTCCGTGGCGGTCGTATGCCGCGGGCGCAGGGCACTGGAAACACTCCCGGTATTTCCAGCATTTCCTTCATCCGTAGAGGTCATGCGCAGGAGCGGCGCGTGTACAGGCACTGGTAACTGCATCCTGCGTTGCCAGCATTCCCTGCTTCCCTGCAGGTCATGTACGGACAGAAACCGCTCTTGTGTTTCCTACACTTCCGCCAACCAAGGTGGTAGCTGTCGGGCCAGTAGAATTTGCGAGATATTTAGCCGTGACGAAAAATTCCCGGTTCCAGCTCATGGCGATGCAGCAGACGATAGAATTCCGTGCGGTTGCGGTTTGCCAGGCGGGCCGCCTGTGTAACATTGCCCCCGGTCATCTGTAATAGTTTTACCAGATAGTTTCTTTCGAAATGGCTTTGCGCTTCAGCCAGGGAAACAATGTCGCTTGGTTTGTTGCGCAGTGCATTCTGAACCAGATTTCTGGGAATGACATCAGTGACCGACAGGGCAGCGACCTGTTCCACCACATTTAGTAACTGGCGAATATTGCCTTTCCATGGCGCCAGCATCAGTGTTTCCATGGCTTCTGGAGAGAACGTGCGGGCCTGACAGTTTCCCCGTTTGCGAACCTGCTCCAGAAAGTGCTTGGCCAGCAGGGGAATATCTTCACGCCGCTGGGTCAACTCCGGAATTTCCAACATGACGACATTCAGCCTGTAGTATAGGTCTTCACGAAATCTGCCTTCCTCGATGGCGGTTTCCAGGTCTGAGTGGGTGGCGGACACGATGCGCACATTCACCGGGAAGTTGTCAGTCGCGCCTAGGGGGCGAACCTCGCCGTCTTCCAGTACCCGCAGCAGCTTGGCCTGGAATTCCAGTGGCATGTCGCCGATTTCGTCCAGGAACAGGGTGCCTCCGTTGGCGGCTTCGAACAGGCCCTGGCGATTTCGGTCGGCACCGGTGAAAGCGCCCTTGCGATGACCAAACAACTCGGATTCCAGCAGGTTTTCAGGGATGGCTGCGCAGTTGATGGGAACGAAAGGTGCTTCGTGGCGGAGGCTGGCCTTGTGCAGCGCCCGCGCCAGCAGCTCCTTGCCTGTGCCGCTCTGGCTCTGGATGAGCACGCTCACATCACTCTGTGCGATGCGCCATGTCTTTGCCAGAAGTTTTTCCATGGCCGCGCTGCGGCAGACGATGGCCCTGCGCCAACTGTCGTTGTTTTCCGGTTGTTCGGCGGGCTCCGGACAGCACTGGCTAAGCGCGTCGTTGATGCTTTGCAGCAATTCGGCACTGTCGAAAGGTTTGGTCAGGTAACTGAAAAGACCCTTGCGGGTGGCGTGCACAGCGTCAGGGATCGTTCCGTGGGCGGTGAGCATGATGACCGGCAGGGAGGGCATCTGCTTCTGCACGGCATCGAACAATGCCAGCCCATCCATGCCTTGCATGCGTAAATCGGTGATCATAAGATGTGGCTGCCATGCGCTGACCTTGCCTAGTGCCTGCTGGCCACTGGCGGCGGTATCAACCTGAAAGCCGTTTGCTTCGAGACGCAGAGACAGCAGTTTCAACAGCCCCGGATCATCGTCTACCAACAGGATTCTATGGTGAGTCTGGGGTGGCATTGTCGGTTGAAGGGGTGATGATGTAGCGTTCCTTTTCATTGATATTTTGCTCAATATTTTTCAGTTGCTGTATCTGGGTTTGCAGTGTGGCCAGTTCTGCCGACAGTTGCCGGGAGATCGCCTGCTGGGCTTTCAGTTGATGCCGCAGTTCCAAGGTTTTCAGTTTCTGTGCCCGTATCTGCTGTAACTGATCGCCCATAAATTTCGCCAGCCGGTGTGCTCCTGGATCCCGAAGCTCTTCTCCGGAGAGCAAACCCTTCAGCAGTTTCAGTGCTTTTTGCCTGTCCTTGTCCGATTGTTCCGGATGACTGAGCAGCAAGGCCAGGCGTAACTGCCCGCAATGGTCGTGGGTAATGCCCCAGATGCCCGACAGATTCTTCAACATTTGCCTGCGTCCTTCCTTGTCCAGCAGGGAGAACGTCTCATAGTCGTCCAAGAGGTCGCCGCAGCCTGTGTTCAGTAACGTATCGGTCATCAGGGGAGAGGCTGGAGGCCCGGAACTGCGCTGATCCATTGCGCAGGCACCCAGCAACAATATCGACAGAAGCAGCAGGTTCTGTTTCATGGTGTGTTCCCGTTTTCTGCCATCAAGGCAGTTCTGATCAAGGCCGGACGTGGCGGATTGTGATTCAGGACGTTCCGATACCAGGCACAAATTGCACGCAATAGCACCCTGTGGCGAAGATCTGCAACGCCATAGCGGGATATTCTGGATGCAAGGCGCGAATTCATGACTTGCTCAGAGGCTACATAGAGGTAGAGTGATCTGAAAATGTGCTCCCTTACTGCTGTCCAGCAAGCGGATGGATCCGCCGTGCATGTGGATATAGCGATTTACCAGAGACAACCCCAGGCCAGTGCCGCTCACGGGGCTGTTCGAGGGTGTTTTTCCCTGGAAAAAAGGCTCGAAAAGACGCGACCTGTCCTCTTCGGGAACGCCGATACCTTCATCTATGACATCCAGCTGCAGCTGTTGGTTCTGCCGGGTCATCCGAATGTCTATTTTTCCCCGGTCGGGAGAAAACTTGATGGCGTTGGACAGCAAGTTGTCGATGACGGTTTGCAATTGCCTCGTATCACCGTTTACAGACAGGGGAACAAGTCGCGTTTGTATACCGATACGCCGTGACTGGAGGATCAGTTGCTGCTTGTTTACGGCGGCAGTGATCAGGTCTGGAATACTGACAGCCTGCTGCTCCGGCGGTTGTTCCTGGGTAAGGGCAAGGTTGAAATCCAACAGGCTCTCCACCTGAGACTGCAGCTGCAGACTGTTGTCGTGCAGAATCTGCACCACTTCCTTCTGCTCGATATTGAGGTCGCCTGCGATGCCGTCCTGCAGCAATCCCGCACCTTCACGGATGGTGGTCAGGGGCGTTTTCAGTTCATGAGATACATGGTGGAGAAACTGCATCTTCTGTTCGTTTAGCGCAGCCAGCTGCTGTCTGAGCCAATCCAATTGTTCTCCAAGTTCACGAATGTCTTGTGGTCCATTCACCTCGATGGGGGAATTGAATTCTCCCGCGCCCAGCTGGCGTATTGCGCTCCCAAGATGACGCAGGGGGCCGGAAATGAGCAGGCTGAAGATCACGGCAATCAGCAGAGC
>DTXR01000632.1 GCA_012962365.1 Chromatiaceae bacterium
GCTCTACCGACTGAGCTACCTGGGCACAATCCTGCTGCTTTTCAGCAGCAGCAAGGCGGCATATTTAAGCCGCCCCGGAGCAATTAGTCAAGAAAAATCACAGCTTGATATTGAATTCAGGGGGATTGGCAGAACCACCACCGAAAAAGTACTTTTCCATTTCCTCTTCGAGAAACTTCCTGTCCTTGGGGTTGATGGGAGACAGGCGATGTTCGTTGAGCAGCATGGTCTGGTGTTGAAGCCAGCCTTGCCAGGCTTCTTTGGAAACGTTTTCAAATATCCGCTGGCCCAGCTCCCCTGGATAAGGTGCGCGATCCAGGCCTTCGGCCTCTTTCCCCAGCTTGATGCAATTCACCATTCGATTCATTTCAGTTCCTCTTTCAGTTCCTGCAGCAATTGCTGCACCGGCGCGGCCAGGCCCCGCTTCTGGATACGGGACAGGTTATACCAGACGCGACTGTCTCCATCCAGCACCTGCAAACCCGGTTTTTCCAGCAGGATCACCCTGGGATGGATATGCAGGTGGAAATGGCTAAAGCTGTGTTTTCGTGCAGGCAAGCCCCGGATTTCCGATGGCCGGCATGTCAGATTTTGTTGCGACCACTCGCCAATATCATCTTCCGGGGTCAGCTCGGGAAAACTCCACAGCCCGCCCCAGATCCCGATGGGCGGCCGCTTTTCCATCAGAACCCACCCTTTCGGATGAACCACGAGCAACATTTGCACCGAGCGCTGCGGCAACACCTTGCGTGGCCTGGGAGCCGGGTAATCTGCGACACGCCCCGCATTGTATGCGGCACACATCCCTGCCATGGGGCACTCCATGCATGACGGTTTACTGCGCCGGCACAAGGTAGCTCCCAGATCCATGATGGCCTGATTGTATTCCCGGACATGTTGCGCTGGCGTCAGCATTCTGGACAGGCACCAGAGTTCCTTGAGCACATCGGCCTTGCCGGGCCATCCTTTGACCATGAACATCCTCGCCAGCACCCGCTTGACGTTACCGTCAAGTATGGCGTGATGCTGACCCAGCGAAAGGGAAAGGATGGCACCGGCTGTCGATTCACCAATGCCCGGCAACGCTATCAATTCCTCATGATTTTCTGGAAAACGGCCCTGATGCTGCTCCAGCACGATGTTGGCGGCTCTGTGCAGATTCCTGGCCCTGGCGTAATAACCCAAGCCAGACCAGTGATGCAGCACATCATCGATGTCGGCATTGGCGAGGGCCTCGACCTGAGGAAAGGCCCGCATGAATTTCAGGTAATAGGGAATCACCGTTGCCACCTGGGTTTGCTGCAGCATGATCTCTGACACCCAGACGCGATAAGGCGTCCGGTTTTTCTGCCACGGCAGATCCTTGCGGCCCTGCCGCGCATACCAGTCCAGTAAAAACCGGGAAAAAGCTTCCGCATCCATTGTTATCATTTTTCATACGCCAGGAATCTGTTTGGGTTGTGGATGACGCTACTGCGAAGATGGAAGATCAGTCAAAACAGCCATCCTGAATCCATGATACCCGTCTCCACCGCCTGGAAGGAAACACGTTGATACGCAAGCCTGCGCAGCGAGCTGAGCACCCTGTTTTTATCAGCAATTACAACCATCTGTGCCATTTGGCACAGGTTCGCAGGGATTTTGCGAATTATTCAGCCGAATTGATATTTGTCGTATTTACAGGTTTTTTTCAACTGCTACCATCTCCCACTCATGAATGAAGGAGGTAACAAACATGTTCAAGCACATTTTTTCAGGAATGCTCCTGACACTGGTTCTGGCTTCTCCGGTTTTTGCCGGCAGCGCAGCCGATGACATCCAGATCATCGATCCCTGGGCGAGGGAAGTTCCCCCCGGCCTGACCACCAGCGCAGGTTTTCTGGGCATGAAAAACACGGGTGACAAGGCGCACAGGCTGGTCGCTGCTGAATCCTCCAATACCGGCATGGTAGAGCTGCACACCCATATCAACGACAATGGTGTGATGCGCATGCGTCCCGTTGAGGATATTCCCGTTGCTGCCGGCGCCACAACCACCCTGCAACCCGGCGGTCTGCACCTGATGCTGATGATGATCAAGAAGCCCCTCAAGGCCGGTGAAAAAATGCCTATCACGCTGATCTTCGAGGATGGCAGCAAGAAGGATATCGAGGCAGAAGTTCGCCATTTTAGCATGGAAAAAATGAACCGCATGAAAATGGGTCACTGAACAGAAAGCAGTGCAGGGATGCCGCTTTCCTGTTTCCAGACGGAGACATCGATACAATGAAAAGGCTTGCCTGGCCATTACTGGTCTTTTTCATATATGCCGCTGGCGCTCACGCCTGGTCGCTTTTCTCCAGCGGAAAAGAGGAACGCTATCCCGGAATGGGGGGTGATTTCACCCTGCGGTCTGCCGGGGGTGACGTCTCTCTGAAGGATTTTCGCGGAAAGGTCGTACTCCTCTATTTTGGCTACACTTCCTGCCCGGATGTGTGCCCGACTTCACTTGGGGCATTGTCCGCCGCACTGAAGAAACTCTCGCCTGACGAGATGGCGCAAATCCAGCCCCTGTTCATCAGTGTTGACCCCGCCCGGGACAATGCAAAAAGACTCCAGGAGTATTCCCATTACTTTCATCCGAAAATGATCGGTGCGACCGCAGACCTGGACTATCTGAAAGCGCTGGCCAAACGTTACGGCGCCTATTTCAGAAAAGTCGAAGTGGAAAATTCTTCTTTGGGCTATGCCATCGATCATTCGTCCACCATCTATGTCGTCGACAAAGACGGCACACTGACCGACATGATTCAGCACAGCGGCTCGACCAAACGTATCCTCAACCACATTCGCGCCGTGCTGACAGAAGCACCCTGACCTGAATCGCGCCAGGTCCAAGCGTAAACCTGGCCATCATTGATTCAGGTATCTGGCGCCTTCTCAACCTATGGCTCTTGTCCGGGGATAATGGTGGTCAAACCCCAGAATGCCCACATGCGTATACCGCCACGATAATATTTGATTTTATCCGCCGGGTATCCTGCAGCAAGCAGACCACGAATCCCCCGCACGGATTGGCCACAAGATGCACCGTTGCAATACAACACCAGTTCCTTTGCATGGGTAAAATCCCATTTATCGGTTTTGTAAGTGGTGTCCACTATGCCCCACTTTTCCAGCAGTGAAGTAAAAAAACCGACCTCGCCACGCTCTTCTGCACCAAATTGCTTCAACAAGGCCACCATTTCCGAAGAGTCTAGACTCTTGATCATCTGGGTGAACGGGATATTTACTGACCCGGGAATCGTGCCCTTCTTGTGCCAGGAAGGTGTCCTGGTATCAATGAGAAGGCCTGCTTCGTCCCGCAGAGTGTTTTCCATGAAGTTAAAAAGCTCCACCTCCCCATACACATCCACTCCCGGATTGGGGAACATGGGTTTGAGACAATGCGGAGGGCAGGGACGACTGGTTTTCGACAAGTAGCCAGCAAGTTGATAGTTGGGATTCTGCACCCGCTGAATCTTGATGCTATTTCCATTGTGGATCACATAAACATAGGCTTTTTCATCGGTTAAACCGACAAACCTGTCATTTGCCTTGCCACCCGCCTGCCCACTTTCTACAGCAGCCGCCGATGACACCAATAACCCACTGGCCATCAGCAACATGATTAGTGAATACAATCCGTATTTCATACCAAACCTCATCGTTCAATGAACACAAAAAATCAATGTTTCTCTGTTAAGGGAAGCCTGATCAAGGCGTGAACTCATTTCTTGTGTCCAAACGTAATCAGGGCTTCCTTAACAATCTGATTGCTACCCGGCTTACTGTCTATGCTGCGTTTTAAGCTTGATAACCAGTCGTCGTATTTTGCGCATTGGCATCCCGAAAGAAAACTCCTGGAATACCCGAGTTTTGTCTTTCTCCGTCAGGGATTGATAGAAGGAAAAAGTGCCAGCGTATCTCCCCTGCAGGAATGACTCGAATTCTGCTCGGTTCAGTTGCCCTTCGGATTTACTTTTCAGTTGTACTGCCGGCACTGGCGCGCTACCAGGATCGAGTGATTCCGGCGCGTCCATCTTCGACGCTTCCGAATCCACATACTCATCAGCATTCTTCAGGTATTCTTCTTCTGATACGGCCAGACAATTGCTGGCTGCGAGAATGCAAGCAGCTGCCAGGAGGAATTTCTGCGGTAACATAAGTCATACCTCTTCATAAGCAGGCCCATCCAGGGGTAGCTCCCCCAAAAACGCATAAGCACTACGCAGATATACGTCGAACACAATGTTCGTACCTGAATCTCATGACCATGGTAATACACTTTTTTGTAGTACGTATTGTGGAAGAATCAGTAAAAAACGGGTAATTGAAGTACCCAATACAGTCATTGCGCTCAGCGTGTGGGCCAGCTGTTATGAAAGATACACCCGCAAAGGATATAAATTGAACAGGCACAAGTCCGCCTGCTTTCTGTTCTGCATTTTCAATCCCTGGCGATGCACCCAGGCGGTCGCCATGCCCAGTCGGAACGCAGGCAGAATATCCCGTTTCCAA
>DTXR01000633.1 GCA_012962365.1 Chromatiaceae bacterium
AAACATGTAAGGAAATTCGTGAGCAAGTATTCGATCTACAGGCAGAGTGCCGAAAATTATTCTGGAACCAGAGCCTGGGGGCTTATATTGACTGCGTTACAGATGGCAAACAAAGCACTACGATAAGCGAACAGACCAATGCACTTGCCTTACTGTTCCTTCATGGCACTGGACCGTATCCCACCATAAACTTTCCACATCACTCCAAGAGACACCCGGAACGCATTGATCAGATATTGAGAAACGTATTTTCTCACGCCTGGAAGCCAGACGATAACCTGTCGAATTCATCGACTCCAGTACCAAGCTCGCCTTTCTATATGATCCGGTTGCTACAGGCACTGTCTCTACATGACGAACACCATCTTGCTCTGGATATTTTGAAGGCACGCTATCGTATTTTCCTGCAAGCTGATTCCACTACAACATGGGAAAAATGGACCTTGTACCGGCTGGACGACGAGGGAAATCAACATATCGACAGCGCCAGCCATGGATGGAGCGCCTCACCTGTCCTGTTTTTTTTCAATGAATTGTTGGGAATATCTCCATTGAGGCCCGGTTATGAAGATCACAGCTTCAATCCACACCTCGCAGGCCTCGAATACCTGAGCGGGAACTATCGGTTTCCCGGTAAAAATGCTTCTCTGGCAATCGAAGTTTCGCCAGGCAGGGTCAATCTAACCCAACTGTAAATTTCACAGTATAATTAGCCCGATCAGATGCCTTCCCATCCCGACAACTCAGATGTAATGAATATCCAGAAAAGGCATGTAACCATAGTCGTCCCTTTTTACAATGAGGAGAGTGGCGTTGATCTCTTTTATTCGACTTTTTCGCAGGTACTCAATGAAATTCCTGATATTGAATTTGAAGTCATTTGCGTGGAAGACGGAAGTTCCGACAATACGCTGGAGAAACTACTCTCAGTAGCAGAAGAAGACCCCCGTTTTCAAATAATTGAGCTTTCAAGAAACTTTGGGAAAGAAGCGGCTCTGACTGCCGGTATCGATTATGCGACTGGAGAAGCTGTTATACCTATCGATGCAGATCTGCAGGATCCACCTGAGCTGATACCAAGACTAATAGCAGAATGGAAAAATGGCTCAGAAGTTGTGCTCGCCAGAAGAGCAGACCGCAGTACCGATACCTATCTCAAGAGAATGTCAGCAAAAACTTTCTATCGATTACACAACCATCTTTCGTCTATAAAAATCCCCGAAAATGTTGGAGATTGCCGCCTGAT
>DTXR01000634.1 GCA_012962365.1 Chromatiaceae bacterium
GATTTCGGTGGTTTCGCGGGAGATACGGCGTGCCTTTTCCGGACGCATGACGCCCAGGGTGCGCATGTTATGCAGGCGGTCGGCCAACTTGATGAGGATGACGCGGATATCCTTGGTCATGGCCAGCATCATCTTGCGGAAGCTCTCCGCCTGGGCCTCGGCCCGGCTCAGGGAGCCGATCTTGGCCAGCTTGCTGACACCATCCACCAGTTCGGCAATCTCTCCGCTAAATTCCTCGGCCAACTGATCTTTGGCCGTCGGGGTATCTTCGATCACATCGTGAAGAATGGCGGCCATGAGGCACTGGTAGTCCATGCGCATCTCGCCGAGAATCCGCGCCACGGCTACCGGGTGGCAGATATAGGGTTCACCGGAAAGCCGCTTCTGCCCCTCATGGGCCTGTGCGCCAAACAGATAGGCGCGGTACACCTCTCTTACCTGCTCGGGCGGCAGATAGGATTCAAGGTAGGTGCACAGATCGCTGATCTGGTAACGGGGCGCTTGCCCGTCATTATGGCGGGCAAGCGCAATTGGTGGCCATGGGGTCTGAGTATCAGCTGGCTGGGAGATGGCCACCGGAGGAAATGCTAGATAGCACCGCCGTTGACGGCTGCCTGAACTTCCTGTGCCAATGCTGCTGCCAACTCGTCATCGATGGATTCTTCGGTGGCTTCAACCTGCTCATCGATGGTCTTGTTCGTGATCAGACCTGCAGCAATCTCGCGCAGGGCAACTACCGTGGGTTTGTCGTTGTCCCAGGGAACCAGGGGCTCCACACCATTCTCAAGCTGCCGGGCGCGCTTGGACGCCAGCAACACCAGGTTGAAACGATTGTCCACATGATCCAGACAATCTTCTACAGTAACTCGTGCCATTTTTACCTTAATCTCCAAAAAGACTATGCCATATTCGCGCATTGTAACCCGAAAATCACTTGTTAGTGGCTTTTATGGCCAGACCACCACCCCGGGGATCACTGGCGACTTCCACCCGGTTTTCTTTCCGGTTCCAGAAAACAGCCTGCATGTTGCCCCAGGGACGCTCCTTGACGACAACCTTGTGACCGCGTTTTTCCAGTTCAAGGCGCAGTTCCTCACTGAAGCCTCCCGGCTCCAGCTGGATCTCATCAGGCAGATACTGGTGATGAAATCTCGGCTGTTTGACCCACTCGAGAGCCGATTTGCCATCCACTGCTTCAAGTAAGCCGATCAACACCATGGTGATAATGCGCGAACCACCCGGCGTTCCGAGAATGGCAACACCCTGATCGCTTTCCAGGAACGTCGGTGACATGCTGGACAGCATGCGCTTGCCCGGTTCGATGGCATTGGCTTCTGCCCCCACCAGCCCGTAGACATTGGCCACGCCCGGCTTGATGGAGAAATCGTCCATCTCGTCATTCAGCAGCACTCCGGTACCTTCTGCAACAAACCCCGAGCCAAAGGGGTAGTTGATACTCAGGGTGGCGGCGACATAGTTGCCCTCTTTGTCCAGGATGGAAAAATGCGTCGTATCCTGCCCTTCCGCCCTGAAGCTTTTCAGCTGCCTGCTTGGCGTCGCCCGCTCCCTGTCGATGCCGACCGCCATGCGCCGGGCGTATTCCCGCGACAGCAGACGTTGTACGGGCAGCTGTACAAAATCGCCATCACCCAGCCACTGGGCGCGATCCCGGTAAGCCCGGCGCATCACCTCCACTACATAGTGAATCCGATCCACCGTGTTCATCTTTCCGATGTCCTGTAACGCCAGCATGTTGAGCATCTCCAGCAACACGATACCGCCGGACGATGGCGGCGCGGCACTGACCACCCGCCAGCCCCGGTACTTACCGACAATTGGCGGGCGCTCCACGATCTGGTAGGCCTGCAGGTCCTTTTCTGTCCAGATCCCGTCGGCAGCCCTGACTGAGCTGACCATGCGCCGCGCCACTTCACCACCATAGAAGCCCTGCCGCCCCTGATCGGCAATGAATCGCAAGGTTTTGGCCAGATCCGGCTGGCGCACGATATACCCCACCGGAGGCACATCATTGTCCTTCAGAAACTGCCGGGCAGCGGCGGGTGAAGCCCTCAGCGCATCCAGGCGAAACGCCGCCATGCGCCGGTAGTGTTCATCCACCTCAAAACCTTTTTCAGCCAGACGGATTGCCGGTGCCAGGGTCTGTTTCAGGGGCAATCGGCCATAGTTATCGGCGATATGCACCAGCGCCGCCACCTCTCCAGGAATACCCGCCGCCAGCGGGCCATTCACCGACGCACCGGCAATCGGCTTCCCTGTGTCATCGAGATACATATCCCTTGTGGCGGCAAGCGGCGCCTTTTCGCGCCCATCGATCATGACTTCCCCTTGTGTATCGGCACGGTGCAGCAACCAGAACCCGCCACCTCCAAGCCCGGAGCTGTAGGGTTCCACAACGGCGAGCGCGGCGCTGACAGTAACCGCTGCATCGAAAGCATTGCCGCCGGCTTCCAGTATTTTCATGCCGGCACGGCTTGCATCGGGATGGGCTGTGGCAATCGCTGCGGAGCGAGGCTGACCGGCTGCCCCGGCCAGGGGAAACAGCAACAGACACAAAGAAAAAAAACCCCAGCGCAATGCCGGGGCTTTTTTCAAACTGCCGTGAGGTTGATGCTTGTTATTCGCCGGTAATGCGCTCGTATTTGGCACGCAGTTCTTCCTCGGTTTCCGTATGCTCTGGATCGACGATAATGCAATCTACGGGACAAACTTCCACGCATTGCTGTTCTTCGTAATGGCCTACACATTCGGTGCACAGTTCAGGGTCGATCTCGTAGATCTCTTCACCCATATAAATTGCGCCATTGGGACATTCAGGCTCACATACATCACAGTTGATGCACTCGTCGGTAATCATCAGGGCCATGGGTTTACTCCAAAATTAACAAATAAATTTTTCCGTCAGTGCCTGTTGCACTGCGGGATGAACGAATTCTGCCACATCTCCCCCCAGTCGCGCTATTTCCCGTACCAGGGATGAGGATATAAAGGCGTATTGCTCGGCCGGCGTCAGAAACAGGGTTTCCACATCCGGTGCCAGCCGGCGGTTCATGCCAGCCAGTTGGAATTCATATTCGAAATCAGACACCGCACGCAATCCACGAATGACTACATCTGCATTCTGTGCCTGGCAGAAATGCACCAGCAACCCGCTGAACGCCACCACTTCCACATTGGCGTGTTCCTGCAACACCAGGTTGGCAAGATCCACGCGCTGTTCGATCTCGCAAAAGGTTGCCTTGGCCGTGTCCTTGGCGACAGCCACGATTACCCGATCGAACAACTTTGCAGCCCGAGCAACCAGATCGGCATGGCCGTTGGTAATGGGGTCGAATGTACCCGGATAAACTGCTATGAGCATTGATAATCGTCAGATGGCCAGATCAGCCGCTTATGGTATCACGTCTCAGCAAAGCACAGGCAGCCTGCCCTGCCTTGCCTTCGCGATGGATATGCCAGGTATCCGGAAAGACCGGCCAGGCCCGATGACTGTCCTGCTCCAGATAGATCCAGCTTCGGGGCTTCAGCCAGTCGTTCTTCTCCAGTTCCTCGCAGACTTTTTCCAGCCAGTCTTTGGCGAAAGGCGGATCGAGAAAAACGATATCGAAGGCTTGATCCGCCTTCCGGCTGACCAGGCGCATCCCATCTGCCGACACCACGTCCGCCCGCCCCTGAGCACCCAGCAGGTGCAGGTTGTTTTCCAACTGCCGGACGACAGTACGGGATTGATCCACAAAACGCACCTGCTGCGCCCCCCGCGACAAGGCCTCCAGCCCCAGCGCACCGCTGCCGGCGAAAAGGTCGAGGCAACTTGCGCCTTCTGCTTGTCCCTGCAGCCAGTTGAACAGGGTTTCGCGAAGGCGATCCGCAGTTGGACGCAGATCGGGTACATCGGGAAAACCCAGGCGTCTTCCCCCGAATTCTCCACCGATGATGCGAATACTGTTGCTGCGGGGCACTACTTCCCTTTCCCGCCAACCATCACGCTAACCAGGTTCTTCACCGGCATGCGTCTACGGAAGCTGCGGCGAATCTGCGATGCCGTTACCTGCTCCACCTTGCCGCTCCAGGCATCCAACCAGTCCAGAGGTTGATCATAAAAACCCACGAGGGCAATTTGCTGCAGAATTTTCTTGTTGCTGGAGAGCTTCAAAGGAAAGCCGCCCACAAGGTGCTTCTTCGCCGCTTCGAGTTGTTTCAGCGTCGGGCCTTCATCGATGAAATCACGGTACAAGGCCACCATCAGCTGCCGGGTAGACTTTGCCTGGTCGTTCTTGGTCTGCGCAGACAATATCCACGGCCCCTGCACCCACAGGGGCGAGAAATAGCTGGAAATGCCATAACTCAGCCCGCGCTTGTTGCGCACCTCTTCTCCCATGATGGAGGTCAGACCGCTGCCACCCAGAATATGGTTGCCCACCAGCAGGGGGAAATAGTCCGGATCGTTGCGACTGATACCCAGCATGCCGATATTGATATGAGTCTGTGAAGCGGGAAACGTCTTGCGTTTGACCCCGGGGTTGGGCCTTTCCGGTTTGGGCAGAGCCGCCGCTTTTTCTCCGTTGGGCAGGCTTTGCACCAGACGCTCGACCAACAACTCCGCCTGAGCGCGATCCACATTACCGACCAGGGCGATGACCGCATTGGCCGCCGAGTAATATTGCGCGTGAAAACTGCGCAATTGTGCTTGATCCAATAGGGTAAGGGATTTCTCATCGCCGAGGGGATCATGAGCATAGGGATGCTCTCCATACAATGCCTGCATCAGCATCTGATCTGCCACATCTTCCGCCGACTGACGGGACAGACGCAGTTCAGCCAAAGTACGTTCTTTCACCCTGGTGATGGCTGCTTCATCCAACCGGGGTTTGGCGATTACATCCGCCAGCGTATCCATTGCTACGGTGAGGATCGCCTTGTCACTCAGGCTGCGCATGTCGATCCATGCAATATCCCGGCTGACACGGGTACTGATCTCGATGCCACGGGATTCCAGTGTATGAGCCAAGGCATCTGCATCCCGGTCGCCCGCACCTTCCAGCAACAGCTCATTGAGCAGACGCGCCTTTCCCGGCTGCTCGCCATCTCTGGCGCTGCCGGCATCGAAAAGTACACTGAGGCTCACCATGGGCAACTGGGGAGCCTGCACAAACATCACCCGTGTGCCCTCCTTTGTCTGCCAGGACTGGATCTCCAACGCCTGGGCGGCACCAGCCAACAGCACCAGTCCCAATACGATAATACGCATGATCATGATTTCTTTGCTCCCCTGGTATCCGTCTTTTTTGGTTTTAGCACAGCAACGGTCAAATGATCATCGACCAGGTATTTCCGTGCGACCGCCTGCACCTGCTCCGGCGTGACGCTGCGAATATGCTGCAGCTCCTCATCCAGGGTTTTCCAGTCATAGCCGTTGGTTTCACGCATACCGATGAGCATGGCCTGGTAGAAAAGCGAATCGCGGGCATAGACTTTCCTGGCAACGGTCTGGTTCACAACACGTTGTAACTCTTCCTTGCTGATGGGCATTTTCTTGAGGTCATCCACCTGTTCCCGCAGCGCCTTTTCCAGCACATCGGGGTCGATGTTTTCGGCCGGGATAGCTTGCAGTTCCAGCATGCCCGACAAACGGCTGAAGGCATCGTAGGTACTACCTGCTGACACCGCCAGTTTCTGCCCGCGCACCACACGGGAGGTCAGCCGCGAGCTATCCCCCTCGCCCAGGATGGAGTTGAGCACCGTCAGCGCATAAGCTTCCCAGGGCGCTTTCACATCCACCATGGCCGGGCTTTTGTAACCCATAACAAGAATAGGCTGCTCCGCAGGCACATTGACGTGGAGGCGGGTGATGCCTTTCTGCTCAGGCTCGGGGCGGGCGCGATATGTCGCCTTTGCGCCCGCCTCTATGGGGCCGAAATGTTTTTTGGCCAATGCCAGCACTTCCATGGGCTGCACATCACCCACGACCACCAGGATGGCGTTGTCCGGCGAGTACCATTGCTCGTACCAATGCTGCAAGTCCGCCACGGTCATAGTTTCGAGGTCGTGCATCCAGCCGATCACCGGATTGCGGTAGGGTGACACGCGCCAGGCCACCGCGTTGAATTGCTCCCACAACAAGCCGTTGGGATCGTCATCGGTGCGCAGCCGCCGTTCTTCCCGCACCACCGCCAGCTCGCGCTGAAACTCCTTCTCGTCCAGCAACAGATTGCGCATGCGATCCGCTTCCAGCTCCAGAGCGCGTTCCAGGTGCTGCTTCGACAGGGTTTCGAAGTAAGCCGTGTAATCCACGCCGGTAAAGGCATTCTCACTGCCCCCCAGGGCGGCGATGATGCGCGAAAACGCATCCGGTGCGACCTTCCCGGTACCCTTGAACATCATGTGTTCCAGCACATGGGAAACGCCGGTAGTACCCGGCAACTCGTAGCTCGATCCCACCTTGTACCAGACCTGGCTGACCACCACCGGCGCCCGGTGATCCGGCTGAACGATGATTTTCATGCCGTTGTCGAGCATGAACTCCTCGACCTTTCCCTGGGCAGCCAACACCGGCATGGTCACAAAACCGATCAAAAGTATGCAAAGTATGCGCATTGCCTGATTATCCCCAAGTCGACAAAATGTTAAAGTAACGGTTCCAGGGAGTCTCTGATTTAGCTGTCATTCCCGCGTAGGCCGGGGTTCGGGCTATTGAAAGTTCCGGATTCCGGCCTGCGCCGGAATGACATCAATGAACTTTAACCGGGATTCCCCA
>DTXR01000635.1 GCA_012962365.1 Chromatiaceae bacterium
AAAAATCGTCAAACGCGTACTTCAGGGCGGCAACAGCATCGGCGGCGCCATCTCCCAGGACGGCAAACTGGTGGCAGTATCGAACTACAAGCCTGGCGGAGTGAAGGTATTCGCTGCAGATGACCTCTCACTGGTGGCAGACATTCCCGCCACGCCCTTCAAGGACAAGCATTCCAAGACAGTGGGGCTCGTGGATGCACCGGGACAACGGTTTGTCTTTGCCCTGTACGACACCGGCGAAATCTGGATTCTGGATATGAAACAGCCGGACAAACCGGCGATCACGAAACTCACCCACATCGGTAAACTGCCCTATGATGGCCTGATTACCCCGGACGGTCACCACTACATCAGTGGACTGTTTGGCGAAGACGGACTCGCACTGCTCGACCTGTGGCATCCGGAAAAAGGCGTCACCCGCATTCTCGATCACTATGGCAAGGGCGAACAGCAGCTCCCCGTCTACAAGATGCCTCACCTTGAAGGCTGGGCTGTGGCCGGCAACCAGGCCTTCCTGCCAGCGGTCGGGCACCACGACGTCCTCGTGGTCAGTACCGACGACTGGAAGGAAAGCGGCCGTATCCCTGTCTACGGCCAGCCGGTGTTCGTCATGGCGCGCCCGGACGGTCGCCAGTTGTGGGTGAACTTCGCATTCCCCAACAACGACACGGTGCAGGTCATCGACAGCGAAACCCAGAAGATCATCAAGACCTTGAAAACCGGCAAGGGCACCTTGCACATGGAATTCTCCCCCCGTGGAGAAGAAGTATGGATATCCGTGCGCGACAAGGATGAGATCCAGGTCTACGACACCGAAACCCTGACACTGAAAACCCGCTTTCCTGCGCACAAACCCAGCGGTATTTTCTTCACAAACCGCGCCCACAAGACAGGACTGTGACCATGGCCACCCCTGCCGTAAAAAACTATCTCAGCATTGCAACAGACCTCGAGCCTGAACTGTCCGAACTGGAAAAACGCCTGCTGAACGAATACCAGAAAGGCTTTCCCCTGTCAGCAACGCCCTACGCAGACATTGCGAAACAACTGGGAACCAGCGAGGCACTGGTGCTGGACATCCTCCAGAAGCTCAAGAGCCAGGGATTCATCAGCCGGGTCGGCCCTGTATTCAAACCCAAACGCCTGGGCAGCAGCACGCTGGCCGCCATGGCTGTTCCGGTGGAAAAACTGCAGCAGGTTGCCGCCATCGTCAGCGGTTTCGAAGAAGTAAATCACAACTACGAGCGGGAGCATGCCTTCAACCTGTGGTTCGTGGTTACCGCCAGAAACCAGGAACGCCTGCAACAGGTGTTGCAGGACATCCAGCGCCGCACCGGCCTGGCGGTCATGGACCTGCCCCTGGAACAGCAATTCCACATCGACCTGGGTTTCCCGCTGTGGTGCTAACCGCCCAGGATCAGAAGCTGGTCGCCCTCATCCAGGGAGGCCTGCCCCTGAGCAGCCGGCCATACGCGGAACTGGGGGAACAGTTGGATATGCCGGAAGAAACGGTTATCCAGCGGATCAAGTCCCTGCAGGAAAACGGCATCATCAAGCGTATGGGGATCGTGGTGCGGCATCACGAGCTGGGCTATACCGCCAACGCCATGGTGGTCTGGAACGTGCCGGACGATCAGGTGCACCAAGTGGGAGAAGCACTGGGCAGGCACGCCTGCGTGACCCTGTGCTACCAGCGCCCACGCCGCCTGCCGGAGTGGCCCTACAACCTGTTTTGCATGATTCACGGCAAGGACAGGGAGCGTGTGCTGAATTACCTCGACAGCCTGGTGGAATCAGAGGGTTTGCAGGACATCGACTATGAGGTATTGTTCAGCGGTGAGCGCTTCAAGCAGCGCGGTGCAAGATACCTCTAACCCTGCCGGAACACAGCCTTTCATGGACGCCATCGATCGCGCCATCATCAATAATCTGCAGAAAGGCTTCCCCATTTGCGTGCGCCCTTATCAACAGGCGGCAGAAGCAATCGGTATCGACGAAGAGGAACTGATTCAGCGCCTGCAAACCATGCTCGAAGACAAACGCCTGTCGCGCTTTGGCCCCCTGTACCATGCCGAACGCATGGGCGGCGGTTTGAGCCTGTGCGCC
>DTXR01000636.1 GCA_012962365.1 Chromatiaceae bacterium
CAGGGATGTGCCGAACAAACCTCTCCGGGAAAATTCCGGATCCTGGTGAAATATCCGGGCTAGAGCACAAAAAAACCGCCGATCTGGCGGTTGTTTTAAGTCGGGTGGAAATGGCGTCAGTCATTCCATCCCGCAGTTGTCCAGTTTGTTCCATCCAGAGTGTGTGTTTTTGCGCCTGTTGATGTCAGTTGAAATCCTTTGATGTCATCATTGGCCTGGTCACCAACGGCTGTGGCTCGGAGCGTATAGCTGCCTGCATTAGCGGCAGGAATACTTATATTGAAATAGCCTTCTTCACTGGTTGCGGGAATGTTTGCATCTGCTAACGTACTTGTGTAGGTTGCGTTTTTTGCGTAGAAAACTTCCATTCGCTGCGCTGCATTCATCAGTGCCGCTGTACCGTCAGATCTCCTTGCCTTACGTACCGAGTCGACATAGCTGGGATAGCCAATTGCTGCGAGTATTCCCACGACTGCGACTACGATCATCAGTTCGATGAGAGTAAATCCACGTCTATTTTTGTCAATCATATTCTTGAACCTGATTTAGAAAGCGGTAGCGGGTACCGCAGGTTGCACTGGCGGCTCCCTGCGGTACTCTGTTCGAAAGGCATGAGTTTAATCTTCGATCACTTCTTCCCAGGAAATCGGGTGGTAGTGATCAGGCCATTTGGCGGGTGCCTGAAGGCCAACCAGAGCCAATACCCAGCCACTTGGTCCCGTGCCGCCGTCGCCCGCAGGGAACATGAGCGTGGGAGAAGGTGGCATGCCGGGGATCTCCAGAGAGATCTTTCGGTCGTTTTTGTCCAGATTATCGCTTTTCTGGAATTTCCCGTCGGCGACTCCAAATCTGGCACCGCCGTGCCGCATGTCCAATATGTAGAGGAATGATTCGCCATCCACAGAAGTGGCTGTACAAACGTCTGGTACCTCACGAGTTCCCTTGTAAGTGGTAAACAGGACGGCAAAATCGTAAACCTTGGCTTCGGAAAATCCTTTCTCCCCGGAGGCCAGATTGATATACCAACCCTGCGCTGCTGACAATTCTGCGGTAGCAGTTGCTATCTGGGCATCTGAGCCTTCCTGGATCAGGTTGGCACTCGAGTTATAAAGATCATCCTCTGTAATGACAACTGGATAAGTTACCGGTGCAGCCCACACATTGGGGTCCTTTATCATGTAAAAACGATCTGTAACGCTAGTATCAACAGGGTCTGGACGTTTTCCGGAGGCGATCAGCAACGCCAGATACTGGGTGCCTCCTCGCTTGTAGTAGGCAACTTCCGGGGTATTGAAAAAGCGTTGGAATCCTGTATCCCCATCACCACCTGGATCGCCTACATTGGCAATGACGGTAGCCCTGATACTTGACGATGATGTGGTTTGTGCCAGTGCTTTGTCTGGAATATCCACGCGAATAAGGCGCCCACCCACATCGGCAGCATACAGCCGATCGGTAATGCCGTTCGCATTGATATCTACAGTGAGCACATCAGCAGCAATACCATTTCCCATATTGCCTTGTTCGACAGTATTGATCTTGGAAAGCAAAGCTCCTGTATTGGCATTTACGATATAAATGGCATTGCCGTAAGTATCATTGACCTGAGATGTCGCGTCATCCTGGGCAGGATCGTAACCACCGCCAAAGATCAGCACTTCCTGTGCATTATTGCCATCCAGTTCTACTTTAGTGAAGATAGGTTTGGACCAGGTCTGTCCCAAGTCACCATAATCGCCACTGCCAGTTCCACCAATGATCTCCCAAGCAAACTTGGGGGCATCACGGTCTGTAATGTCCAGGGCATAGTAATTCGACCCGCCACGTCGCATGCCTACCACGACAAAGGTCTTGCCCGGCGTGATAACAATGGGGTTTCCGTTTGTATCTTGGTCGGGAAAGCCATCATTATCGTTGTCTTGATAAACGGTGCCGATGCTGTACAAGGTCATGGGTCCATCCAGTCCATACATCGGCAGATCTTTATCTACATTCTTCTTGGCTTTCTTGATGGTCTTCAGTAGCTCATCAGGCATGAAAGCCCATACTTCGCTACCTGTTTCGCCATCGAATGCATGTAAAATGCCTTCGGTGGTGTTGAGCAACACCAAGTCGTTTGCGCCACTGTAACGAACCGTCACAGGTTTGCTGTGAAGAGGTGCGCCCATGCGGGGCGCATTGTCTCCGGAACGCGGTGTGACACCATCGTTTTTGAGCCAGTTTGCCCAGTTGAGTCGATTGTTTCTTCCTTTTTCCTTGGCAATGTTCATCAGTTCCTTGGTGATCAGAACATTGTTTGGATGCACCCGGTTAACCGGTTCAGTAAGGTCTGTGTCATTGCCTTCAAGATAAGTATAGAGTTTGCGCTCAGGAACCATCTTGCTATTCGCCCCGCCAAGGAGGGGATCGGCGCCGTCCGTAGAACCCGTGTCGTTCCAGTAATCCGTAGTGCTCTGAAATCTGAATGCAGTATCTATGGCTGAAACGTTGGATTTGGCTAAAATATCGACATTGTCGGTACTTTCGTTATATTGAACCTTGTATTTCTTCAGGTTTCCCTCCCAGAATTCGGTAGCGCCCGGCTTGAAAATGGGAATATACATTTCATCACCACTCACGGTAGCATGATCCGCATTAAACGGGATGCTGGGTGCGGTATATGTATATTCAACTTTCTGGTTGGCCAGATCGACAAATGCTGTCAAGGCTGCAAGCAGTGAATCTGCGCTGTCTGCCCGGATAAACTGGCCACCAGTATAGGGGTCGTTTTCGTCATAACCCGGCAGATCGGCGCCGTAGTTGTTGTCAAAAGAGTAGCCGGCGTGAGCGGGATCTTCGTCAAGGCTTTTGTCAGCAATGCCTCGGAGGTATGTTTCTTTGGCAATTCTCGCATCTTCCGTACCGGCATTGGTGTAGAAGCCAATGGTATGAGTGATCACGTTTCTGAACAGCTTTTTCGCCGGATCATTGTCACCATATGTCCAGGTTTCACCGGATTTTGGCCGGTGTTTATAGCCCCATTCGGCAATAGTTGCGGAGCAGCGTGCGCCATCTTTGCTTCCATCGGTATTGTCCCAGTCAATGGCAGCAACATTTGGTTCATTCGTGTCGCAGTCTACTGATTCATAGGAGGTGTCGCCCTCATTAAGGTTTGGTTCCCCGTCTGTGAGGAATACCATGTAATTAGGTTCGCACCAGTTTTCAATCGGAGAATCATCGCTGTTCCTGAACCATGCCATGCCCTCTTTAATGGCCGGTGTTGACGGTGTTCCTCCGCTGGTGATCAGGCTTCCTTTCTTTTGCCCGGGCGAGCCATAGTCAGCATCAGACCCATCCTCATTAACCAACCCATAGTCACCGATAATGTCGTCAATCAAGTTGTTGCGATTGCTCCCTTCACCCACTTTGATGAAATCAGTGTGTATTTTTGTATAACCTCGGGTTCCGGAATAGCCCATGATGGCCATCTTGACATCGTCCATTTTCTCATCGCTGATCAACTTATTCATAGCGTGCCTCAATTGATACATGCGTTGATTTTCATCATCACAGTAACCACCTTCGCCATAGCTGCAGGTAGATAACTTAAGGTATCCATCTGTCCAGTTCATACTGCCAGATTCGTCCACGATGAACAGGATATTCGGGCCAATAGTGACATCGGTTGTTACATAAACCTCTACATCATCTGCCTGTACTGCGCTGCCAGCAACCGCAAGCGAGAGCAAGATCGCCTGTGCGAGGGGTTTGCATTTGAATTGATTCGTGTTTTTCATGATCATTTTCCTCATTCCCTGATCAGGGCAACATGCATGCGGTTGTGAGCCCTGGCATTGGTGTTGTCCACCTTGCCAATAGCATCAGCCTGATAAACATGGGTGATAATGCTTAGGCCAAAACCTGAAAACTTGTATTTTCCCGGCGCGCCTTTTTCGATGTAGTCCATGGTGAGGTCGGAAGTCAGGTTCGGACTGCCTTCAACCCCGTGTTGCGTGTACCAGGCTGAATTTAACTCGGGACTGTCGTTGATATTTCCTGGAATATTAAGATTAGGCGCTTTCATTTTAGGGTTGGTGATGGGGAGACCCGTCAATTCCGCAAAGGTGTTTTCGGCCGCCTGGAAAGCCATTTGTTTGTGTTGGTGATTGACCGTGATCTTGGTGTCCAGATTGGTATTACGCATGGCGGTAAGGCTGAGCAGCGTGATGACCACAAGCAGAATCAAACTGACTACGAGTGCAACCCCTCGTTGTTTTGATGGCGGAAAAGTATTGGGGGAAAACTGTTTCATTTCACTGCCTCTGGACGATGGTGTTGAAGTTGCGCAGGGAAAGCGTGGCTGATGCGACCCGATAAAGGTGCTCGGTATCCGGTTCATTGTATTCCATGCCCAGGATGTCGATAGTGCCTGCGGTGTGTTTCCGCATCGATCTCGGCAAATCGGATTCGCTACCCATGAGTAAGGCAAACCGCAAAGTAACGACACGTCGCCAATCGGTGATTTCAGAAGCCGTAAGATAGCGACTGGCGTAACCTGGTTCAACGTTGTCATCCACCCCATACAGTACTTTCATCAGTTCAACGCCTGATACCAGTACGGTGCGGACAGTGCTGGGTGCTGTTAAGCAGGTGGTCTCGCCGGTTGCAGCGGTGCGGGTGTAGTATCGATTGGATTCACAGACAAGCTCATTGTCGATGACCTTGAAGGTCGTTGTAGTTGGCCGGCATGTTTTGTTATCCCGGTAAGGCGTACCGTTACTGCGTGTTTGTGCTTTCCCTTCAACAGGAACATTTTGATAAGCACCGCAACTGGGACCCGCTCGATAGCGCACAGCTACAATGTCCGAGGCATTGCTACCCCCATCGAAGATCGCCTCTGCGCCGTTTGCGGCGGCGGTAGTGGCGTTTGTGGATACGTCCGGAAAAGTATGGAAATTACTGTTATTGGCGTCATTTTCCTCGATTTCCCGAATATCGCGTCCTGCCATTACCAGAATGCGGCGCATGTCATCAAGGGCGAAACGCTGGTTCTCCGACACTTCTGCGACAACGTTGCGTGCGTTGAAGCTTTGCTTGCTATCCAGGTAAATTTTCATAACCGCGCCGATAAGGAAAATACCTATGGCCATGGCGATCATGAGTGATAGCAGGGAAAAGCCGCTCTGATTGAAAGGGTTATTGCGGGTCATGTTTGTTGTGCTCATCACTACTCCGGATCCACGCCGGGAATCATGGAAAGTGTAATTGAATCGCTGGCGTTTCCCTGGCTATTGGTTTCCCCAAAAACATCGTTGCGTACTTCCCATCTTACTTGGATATGCATTGCGGTCGTGCCATCACAGGGGGCGTCACAGGTGATGGTCACTTCTCCGCCAGGTAGCTTGTTTTTTGCTCCTGAGCCATCGGCGCAGCGAATGGTATTGAGGTCGTATGTAGCCATCTCAGCGCCCGTGCATTGTGCAGCAGTAGTCGCTTCATCAGGGCTGGAGGCGCATTCCTTGACAGGGGCAGAACAACTTGCCAAAGGGGTGCTGACATATGAATTAATCTGGGTCAGGTTGGCGCGTATGCGATCTGCCAACGCAGCGGCTATGTCGGTCGCAGCGGCACGATGCTCAGCATTGGTGGATGCCTGCAATGCCTTTATCTGCAGGGAGGCTATTCCCAACAACCCAATGCCAATGATGAGAGCTGCGATCAGCACTTCAACCAGGGTTGTGCCGCGCTGTGTATGTAGGGGGTTAATCATTGGCATACTCCTTCCTGTACGCGGGGACGTCCGGTAGCGCTGAAGCAGACATAACGTGTCGCACCATTCTTGCTGATGGTAAAGTAGTCACTGTTGGCGGTCAGGCTTGCCCTGCCGCGGGGGCTGAATCTGATAATAGTTGCATTATTGTTTGCCACAATATTGGCGTTGTTCTCCCGGTTGTGCTCAAGCAGGGTAACATCACCC
>DTXR01000637.1 GCA_012962365.1 Chromatiaceae bacterium
TCTTTTCCTCTCTGTAGTCATGTTTCACCTCGGTCGGTAGTTTTACCACCTTAGCGAGGTGTCCGGTAGGATTAGACCACTTCACATTTACTGTAACGGAATTCAATGTTGTCCATAGTGATGCGTGTTGATCCTGGCGCTTTTGCAATATCCGCAAGATCCGCTACCAGAAACTCTGGGGACTATCTGTTTGCTCTATTCATCGGCCTATCCTCTCCAGAAATAGACACCCTGACGAACTCGGGGTGATTCACAGTCGCTTGTTAGAATGCGTTCAACACTCAGTAATAGTGACAGCAAGACCACCCAAAGATGTTTCCTTAAATTTTATAGACATTTCTTCACCAGTTTGTTTCATCGCCGCGATACACTGATCCAGCGACATAAAGTGCTTACCCGTTCCTCGTTTGGCAAGGGAGGCAGCAGTATATGCCTTAATTGCACCAAAACCATTTCGTTCGATGCAAGGAACTTGCACAAGCCCTTGAACAGGGTCACAGGTCATGCCTAGATGGTGTTCGAGGGCAATTTCAGCGGCATGTTCTATTTGTTGAGAAGTTCCTCCCAAGACAGCACATAGGCCAGAAGCAGCCATAGAAGCAGCAGAACCTACTTCACCTTGACATCCCACTTCCGCTCCTGAGATTGAGCTAAGATGTTTAATGAGACCACCTATGGCACTTGCGGTTAATAGAAATTCCCTTACTTGCTGAACAGTTCCTCCCAGGTGAGTCGTGAAGTAGTATAGTACAGCAGGTATAACGCCAGCCGCACCATTTGTGGGCGCTGTTACCACCATATGTCCAGCTGCATTTTCCTCATTTACTGCCATTGCATAGGCACATAACCAATCGTTAACATCTGCATTCCCGGGCTGTTCTTGCAGCTGCCGATGCAGCTCCTTTGCACGCCTGGGTATATTTAGACCACCAGGTAAAATACCTTCTGTATTTAATCCTCTTTCAATGCACTGCTTCATCGATTGCCAAATTAAATCCAGTCCATGATTTAGCTTTTTCTCTGAAATAAAAACAGTTTCATTGAGCCGCTTCATTTGCGCAATTGACAAGCCACTATCTGCTGACATTTCCAGCATTGACTGGGCTGAGTTAAAACCATATAGGGTATTTACCTCTTTCATTTCAAGCGGAGCAACCAACTGGTTCATCCCTGCTGGTTTGCTAATGAAACCACCTCCTATAGAGAAGTAGGTTTCAGAAATAAGCAAGCTTCCTGTTTCACTAAGCAGCTCAAAAATCATACCGTTTGGATGTTCTGCAAGGGGCTTGCCAGTATCAAAAACGATGCCTTTGTTTGCAGAGAAAAAGGCGACAGGTGTGTTTTCTATTTCAATGGAATCTTTGTTCCAAACTTTTTGAACCAGCGCATCTAAATCCTGAGCAGCTGCATCCTTTGGTAAGTAACCATGTAGACCTAACGCTACTGCACGGTCAGTTGCATGCCCTTTTCCTGTAGCTGATAAAGATCCTTTGAGTATGCATCGAACAGTAACGTCCTGAACCAGTTCATGTGTCTGACGATATTTTTTGCCGAGATGAAGTAAGAACAATATTGGGTAAGCTCA
>DTXR01000638.1 GCA_012962365.1 Chromatiaceae bacterium
CACGAAGAAAGATGTGTATCTTACCTTGCTTCAGAGCCGTGGTGGATGCCGTCCTTCATATACGAATACCTATGTGTTTTCTGAAAATGGCGGTCAAGGAGAGCTGAACCAAACTCCCGGGATCGGCATTGTTTCCGACTATAATATTGATTGTAACACGAATGCAACCTTCCTCGAAAAAAACGGGTATATCACAACCACTTTTACTTTTGGCTTCAAGGGCGCCAGTACCGCCAAATCATTCGATTTCTCTTCCGTCATGTTCTTCTCCAATGATCCTGCCAAGCGGGGCAAGCGTTTGTCCGTCACCTTGACCGATATTCGTCCCGGCAAGTGATCCCGAATTCATGCACGCCTGCAAGGAAGAGACGCCCCGGCATACACAGATGGGCCCCGCCCGGCTCTGGCTGACACTGTTTATCGCTTGCTGTCTGCTGTTGCCCCTTTCGTCTCCCGCAGACGATGCGGCGCCCGGACTACGCCTCGCCACAGCTTCGGAACAGGGCTCCTACACGGCTTTTGGACGTAACCTGCAAAATATTGCAGCAGGGTGGGATCATCCCATCAGCATTGTCACCACCCAAGGCAGCGTCGAAAACCTGCAGCTTATCCAGCGCGGCGAGATCGACGCCGCTTTGGTGCAAAACGATATTGCTTATTATCACTACTACGACAAGAAGCTTGCCAACCGGAGTTTTCGCTCTGCTCTGCCGCTGTTTGCCGAATATTTTCAGATCATCGTGCGGGAGGACTCCGGTATCCTGCACATTGATTCACTGGTCGGCAAGCGCATTGCGCTGGGCAGGCCCGGCTCCGGGAGCTATCGTAACGCCAGGGACATACTGAAAACAGCGGAAATCAGCTATACCAGCGTGCCTGTCGCCAGCATGGAGCAAGCACTGGAGAAACTGGCTGCCGGGGAGGTGGATGCGCTGTGTTATACCAGCGCCGCACCCCCGCCGATGTTGCGTGAACCTGGCAGCAATTTGCGGCTGCTGTCCCTGCCGGTCAGTCTTACTGATCAACTGGCGCACAAATACCCGTATTTCCTGCGGGACTACATGAAGCTGCAGCAGCGCGAAAGCATCAACACCTTGTCCCTGACAACCTGGCTGGTGCTGGCGGAAAATTTGCCTGATGAGGCGGCAGACCGGCTGATGAAGCTGATTTTCGATCACGGGAACGAGCTGGCGAACCCGGATGCCTATGAATTGATCTCCCGGGAAGCCCTGTCTATCGCCATTCAGCGTAAACCCGCGCCATTGCACCCGCGCGCCGAACGTCTGTTGATAGACAAAGGCTATCTGTTCGATCCCTGGGCGATTGCCTATTACCTGCTGGCTCTTGCGCTGTTATTTGTGTTTGTGCAGCTTTTTGCCCACGCTTTGACGACGCGCTGTGATCGTTTGGGCAACCTTAAGCCGATTCGCAGCCTGTGGCGCTATCGGATGACATTGCTGATTCAGGGACTGGCGGTATTGATTGCTACGCTGACCATGATGGCGCTGATGTATTTTCTCATCATGCTATTCATTCAGTATCACGAAGGACGCTATGCGACCACCCATAATCTGTACAACCCCTTTGCCATCATGAGTATTCCCGAGTTGCTGCTCTGGCTCTGGAACTGGATTGGCGGTTATGACAGCGGTGTGTTTCCCCAATCGACACCAGGCAAGATTTTGGTGGTGTTCCCACCCTTGATAGGGTTGTTTTCAATAGGTTGGTTGGTGTTCAGCATTTGGAAAGATGCCATCGGCCGCCGGGTGGCGGAACAAATGGGCGCTTTTGTGCCTCCCTTGGAGAACCACATTCTTATCTGTGGCTGGAATGAAAAGGCCCGGGGCATTATCTTTGGTCTGACGACTCCTTATGCGCCGGAACGCAAGAAAGTGGTGGTCATTGCCGAAATAGATGAAGAAACACCCCTGAAGAAATTCGGCTTTCCCAGGGGGATGGTTCATTACTGCCGGGGCGATTCCTCAGATACCAAAGCGCTGGAGGCGGCCCATGTGGAAAATGCCAGCGCCGCATTGATTCTTGCCGGAGATAAAAAGAAGCACGCCAAAAACATCGGCAGCGTGCTTACCACCTTGGCCATCAAACGCCTGCATGCCAACACCTTTGCCGTAGCGGAACTGCGTCACCAGGAAAATACGGAAAAATTCGAAGACTGCGGCGTTGATGCCCTGGTTTACGGCGAGTCCATTATCTATCGGCTTGCCGCCCAGGCCTGTTTCAACCCCCTGGCGACTGGCTGGTTCTTCGATATGATTACCCATGATGAACATGCCGAAC
>DTXR01000639.1 GCA_012962365.1 Chromatiaceae bacterium
CGGACTGTCGCTGACCTGCAGGAACGCCTTGAAGAAAAAGGTATTGGGATCGTCCCCCCAGCCCAGATCGAAGGACAGCAGGAAGAAATTCATGCACCAGGCGATGACCACCGAGTAATAGAGCACGATGCCGAACATGACGAACAATACCGCCCACCAGCCCAGCCATTCCCAGCGCTTGCTGATTTTTGCATAGGCGAGGGGAGCCGATCCCACCCGCTCATGACCGATGCCGTATTCCAGGATGAGCAGGGGAATGCCTGCGGTGAGCAGGGCGATGATGTAAGGCACCAGGAAGGCGCCGCCGCCATGCTCATAGGCCAGGTAACTGAAACGCCAGATGTTGCCCAGGCCGATGGCTGAACCCACTGCCGCGAGGAGAAAGCCGAACTGGGAATTCCATTGTTCTCTTGCCATCTTCTTTCCTGCCCTGACTGGCTTGTCGTGAATCATGAATCTACCAGTATCTGGCACAATCTTTCAAGAATCTCTCGCAGCTTCTGCTGTTCTGCGGCAGAATTCACTCATTGAGTCTGGCTTTCCGAGCCCCAGTGAAAAAAGAATCCCCCTTCGACTACAGCGCTTTCCTCAAGACCCTGACCCACCGTCCGGGGGTCTACCGTATGCTCGACGAAGAAGGAAAGGTGCTCTACGTGGGCAAGGCGAAGAACCTCAAACAGCGGGTCAGCAGCTATTTCCAGCGCTCCGGTAACCTGCGCATCCAGACCATGGTGTCGCGCATCCGCAGTATCGAAATCACGGTGACCCACACCGAAGCCGAAGCGCTGTTGCTGGAAAACAACCTCATAAAAGAACTCAAGCCACGCTACAACATCCTGCTGCGGGACGACAAGAGTTACCCTTACATCTATTTGTCTAATGACCAGTATCCCCGCATCAGTTTCTACCGGGGAGCGCGCAAGGACAAGGGACGTTATTTTGGCCCTTACCCCAGCAGTGCCGCGGTGAAGGAAACCCTGTATCTGTTGCAGAAGCTGTTTCCCGTGCGCCAGTGTGAAAACAGCTACTACAACAACCGCTCTCGTGCTTGCTTGCAATATCAGATCAAGCGTTGCACCGCCCCCTGCGTGGGCTTGATTGGACGTCAGGACTATATGCGGGACGTGCAGGACATTGTGCTGTTTCTCGAAGGCAAGACCCATGACGTGGTAAACGGGTTGGTTGAGCGCATGGAAAAGGCGTCTGCAGCACTGGAGTTCGAACAGGCGGCGCGTTACCGTGATCAGATAGAAGCCATCCGCAAGGTGCAGGAGCGTCAATATGTCAGCGGCGAGAAAGGTGATCTGGATATCGTGGCCTGTGCCATTGCGGAAGAACAGGCCTGCGTGCAGCTGTTCTTCATCCGCCGGGGACGCAACCTGGGTAACAAACAGTTCTTTCCCCGGGGCAGCAAGGGAAGAGAGGAAGGTGAGATTCTTTCTGCGTTTATCGCCCAGTATTATCTGGGCAAACAAGTGCCAGCAGAGATTATTGTCAGTCATGCTGTGGATGATCGGAAATTGCTGGAAGAAGCACTGAGCCAGCAGTCTGGCAGGAAGGTACAGCTTCGCAAATCACCTCGTGGTGAGCGCGCCCGCTGGTTGAAGATGGCAGTGCACAACGCTGATGTGGCGCTAAAGAGTCGCCTGGCCAGCAGCAGCAATGCCAGGGTGCGCATCGAAGCGTTGCAGGATGCCCTGAGCATGGACGAGCCCCCCACAC
>DTXR01000640.1 GCA_012962365.1 Chromatiaceae bacterium
AGAAGCATAGAATTTAAGCGCATTACCGCCGGTGGTGGTTTCCGGGCTGCCGAACATGACGCCAATCTTCATGCGGATCTGGTTGATGAAGATGACGATACAATTGGAGCGCTTGATGTTGGCGGTGAGCTTGCGCAACGCCTGTGACATGAGTCGCGCCTGCAAACCGACGTGAGAATCACCCATGTCGCCTTCGATTTCCGCCTTGGGCGTCAGGGCGGCAACGGAATCGACCACCACCACATCCACGGCGCCGGAACGCACCAGCATGTCGGTGATCTCCAGCGCCTGCTCACCAGTATCCGGCTGGGAAACCAGCAACTCATCCATGTCCACGCCCAGTTTTTCGGCATACTGGGGATCCAGCGCATGCTCCGCATCCACGAAGGCGCAGGTGCCGCCGCCTTTCTGTGCCTCGGCCACGACATGCAGGGTCAAGGTGGTTTTACCGGATGATTCCGGGCCATAGATCTCCACGACCCGCCCTTTGGGCACACCGCCGATACCCAGGGCGATGTCCAGTCCCAAAGAGCCTGTTGATATGGCCTCTATATTGGCAATGGACGTTCCATCGCCCATGCGCATGACGGAACCCTTACCGAATTGTTTCTCGATCTGACCCAGAGCGGCCGCCAATGCTTTTTTTCGATTCTCATCCATTTTTGTTCACCTGTTCGATTACCGTTGTGAATAACAGCTTTTGCAATACTCGCTTTGGAGTTTAGTTTGTTCTCTATTTGTTTTCCAGTATTTTTTGTTTCGAGGCCATTGTAGGCAGTCCAGTGGCTCAACAGATGAGCCACTAGGAAAAAAATCACAAAAAGCCCCAGCGCTCCACGACCTTATACCAGGGCGGCTCACCGCCGGGACGGGATTCCACCAGCACGAAGCCATTCACGGACCAGGCAACAGGCTCCTCAAGTATCATGGCCATACAGGGAGAGGTCTTGCGCAACAGGGTGACATGAGGCCGATAGGCACGCTTTTCCTGCTTGAACCCGCATTTGGACAGGTTTTCAGCCAGGTTTTTCACCAGTTCAGATAATTCTGCTGGCGTCTGCTCCGGCCCCGCCCAGACGATTTGCGGTTTTGGCCAGAAATCCAGGCGTGATATGTCCAGTTCGAAAGGAAAACCTTGAATGGCATCTGCCGCTTCGATGATGCAGCGCTCCCGTTTGGGAGGAACCGAACCCAGAAACTGCAGGGTCATGTGCAAATCCAGGGGATGCACCCAATTTCCCTGTGTCTGAGGCAACAGGGTCTGAAGATGAGCCAGATCGCTGCGCACCCGATCATCCGGCCAGAGCGCGAAGAACAACCGCTTGTTACCGGACACAAACCCCCCTCAGTCTTTTCAGCGCATGAGCAACCGTCTGACGCCGAACCTGCTCCCGGTCACCGGCAAACCAGCATCGTTCGGCAATCAGGCTGTTGTTGCCGGCCCATGCCATCCACACGGTTCCCACGGGCTTGAATTTTGACTCACCACCCGGACCGGCGATGCCGGTAACCGCCACACTCAAATCCGCCCGGCTGTTGGCCAGGGCACCCTGCGCCATCTGTAACGCGACCTGTTCACTCACAGCGCCAAACAGTGCCAGGGTATCCTCCCTTACACCCAGCATGTCCATCTTGGCCTGATTGCTGTAAGTAACGAACCCCCGCTCGAACCAGGCGCTAGACCCCGGAATATCTGTCATCAGCTTGGCGATCCAGCCCCCGGTACAGGATTCTGCAGCCGTCATGCTGAATTTCTTTTTCGCCAACAGATAACCGGTTTCCCTCGCCAACTGTTCCAACTGCGTGTCTTGCATTAGAATTCACCTTCTTCCCGAAATAGAATTCACCTTAGTTTATGAATGATCAAGGCATACTGCTAGAGCGTAACCCCTCCCCCATGAAACTGGAAGTCATGGGCGTCGAGAACTGGGGTATCTGGAAAAAAGAGAAATCCACCTTTCCCTGGACCTATCATCAACAGGAAACCTGCTACATCACCCGCGGGCGCTTTATCGTCACGCCCGAAGGCGGCAAACCCATGGAGTTCAAGCGCGGCGACCTCATTACCTTTCCCGCTGGCATGAAGTGCACCTGGGAAATTCTCGAGGATGTGGAAAAGTACTACGATTTCCAGTAGGGACTCAAATCAGGGGTAGGCTATTGCATCACCCGTATAGAGCGCTTCGAAATCTGAAGCTTTGACACTGTGCAACGCGTGCAGTACCTCATCGTCCCAATCGTCATGGTGCTGACCCGAGATAAACATGTCGGCCCCGGTGTCGGCAATGATCACACCATATTTTTTCAGTGCCCGCAGAATCTTCTGGTTGACAGGGCTGAAGCCGGTCACATCGAAATCCGCTCTGAGCCGCAGGCGCAGTCCCATGGGCGGGTGGCTTAAATCACTTCCACCCCGCCCGTCGGAATGGCTGGCCGGGCGGATATAGGCACTGCGAATGGTGTTGCTGGTCATTCGTATGACGTGATTGATTTCTCCCTCTCCATACACTTCGTCATATCGCAGCAGACCAGGCAAAATCGGCAAACCCGCCGCATCCGCACTGGTCCAGCCAAGAGGACGTTGCTGATTGAGGCCCAGGTCCCATATTGCGCCACTTCCAGCCGTCCAGCTCCCGGAAGTGTTGTCTGCGGCAAACAATTCATACAGCATGCAACTTCCCTGTTGCAGCAACAGCACATGCCTGTCCCCATCTTTTGCCGGTTGGCCTTCTATGGTGGGATTCTCTGGAATGGGATAGCAACCAATTTCATCGGCATTTGCCGAATTGCAGCTTTTGTCCGGGCGGTCACTTTCGTCCCAGTACTCGAAACTGACGGGGACGACCGGCTGGTTTTCCGGAATCACATCGAAAGGAATACCGATGTCATTGCCCGCCCATTGGCTGCCGAAATCCGGATGCAATGCAGTATCTTCCCCGATACTGGCAATGAACGCATTTGAATCGGGATGCAGGGGCAAATCCGTTGCCGGTGTATTCCAGATGCTGTCAGCAGGAAACAACCGGCAACCGGCCACCACAGGAATCTGGCTGGCGGGTTTTTTCACGGCAAACCGCCCACCATCAAAAACCCTGAACCCCGGAAACAATTGCACCTTTGGCGCATGGTAAGTCACATTGGCGGCACTGCCCACGGTGACCAATACACCGGTGGTGATTGCTGTCGATGCGCTGCAGCTTTCTGCAGCCTCATAGGTTTGATTCGATAGTTCCACGTAACCGCCAACATCCTCCACACAATCCGGTGAGGCGACCACTCCGGGGTTTCGGTCATAGGCATCGGGTATGCCATCACCATCTGTATCCACAACAGGCGCGGCACCAAACTGGAAACTGTCCACCACCTTCCCCGGGTAACGTGTTTCACTCACACCGAGACTTTTTACTTCACCGGTGATCTTGCGGCCATCGACGGTGATCTTCATATAACCGGCCATCTTGTCTTCATAACTGGTACCCCCACTGGAATCACCGTAACTCACCCAGTCTCTGTGACTGGCAGCCGTATACGCCCTGGGTTCGGCTGCGTTGACCGCTGCACCGGCCACACCCACAGTAATATATGCCGTTCCAGAAGTATCCTTCTGCGGGTCCGCATCGCCCGAGCTGCGCACCCGATAGGTACGCTGATAGGCATGATTGTGGCCGTTGAAGAAAATAGCCACATCATGGCTTTCCAGCAATTCCCTGATCGCATAGGCAGAAGATGTTGGATTGTGCCCGTCCCCATCCCCCAGCAGGGGCGCATGGGCAAAAACGAAGATATGCTCCGTTCCTTTGGCTCGCGCCGCCTGCAGCTTTTCTCGCAGCCAGTCGTATTGATGTATGGAATAACACCGGGCATTTCTGGTCGGGTCAGCAAACAGGGCCGGATCGGTACAATAGGCGGCACAATCCACGTGGCCATTGCAGGACAGCATGTTGTAATAGTCCGCATTCATTTTTAAAACAATGAAGGTGTTGTTCCGGTATTCGAACGAATAGTAAAAATAGGTGGAATGGGTGGATGTCGACTCATCCAGGGAGCATACATTGCCCGGATCGTGATCCTGAGGGTCGATATACCGTTCCCATGGCTGTTTTCCCGCTTGCGGGTGCGGCCCGAGGAATTCGCATATTCCTGTACCGCAGGGATCGGGATACCAGCCCGATCCCCAGTTGTCATCGTGATTGCCTACAACGGGAAAGAAACTGGCGGACAGTCCGGGCTGCACGGGGTGATCTTCCATGATGGGCTTCATCAGTGCTTTCATATTCCCGTCGAGCGCTGCCCGCCGTACAGGGTCAGGCTCGGTACTCCCGCAGCCTCCACCGGCAACATGGTCGGCGGGGCTGGCGGCAAAACAACTGGAAGTGGCATAACCATCGATCAGGTCACCCGTGGATATATAGAAATCCACAGCAGATTCTGCGGACATCATATCGACAACAGCCAGCGCCCGCTGATTGCGCTCACAGCCACCGCCATTCAAGTCACCAAACACCACGAATGAGAAAGGCTCTGCATAGACGGTTGATATCGATAATCCGCAAATACATGTAAAAAGAAGTTGTCTGAATGAAATGAACCGCATACGCACCACCAGTGGCCTGATTATCGGAAAAGTCTTTAAGCTACGTTATCTTGGCAAGACAATATGCGCAAAGCATCATGTTTCCGCTGCTTAGCCCGCATCCGGCCGGGTGCTATACTCCTGCCCACACCGCTTGCTTCCATCCAACGATACCTATTCAGACGTGACAAAGACAACCCGGACCACAACGTCACAACACACCCCAATGATGCAGCAATATCTGCGCATCAAGGCAGATCATCCCGACATGCTGGTGTTCTACCGCATGGGGGATTTTTACGAGCTGTTTTTTGGCGATGCGGAGAAGGCTGCTCGGCTGCTGGACATCACGCTCACCGCCCGGGGAAAATCCGCAGGCATACCCATTCCCATGGCCGGCATTCCCTACCACGCTGCAGAAAACTATCTGGCGCGGCTGATCCGCCAGGGCGAGTCCGTCGCCATCTGCGAACAGATCGGTGACCCTGCCACCAGCAAGGGGCCTGTGGAACGCAAGGTGGTGCGCATCGTTACCCCCGGCACAGTCACCGACGAGGCTCTGCTGGAAGAACGGCAAGACAACCTGCTGGCCGCCCTTTGGGAACACAAGGGCCGCTACGGTCTAGCTACCCTGAATCTGGGCAGCGGGCACTTTACGGTACAGGAATTGAACGATGAGGAATCACTGGCCGGCGAACTGGAGAGGCTGAAACCTGCCGAGCTGCTGCTGGAAGAAGACCAGACGCTGCCCGCCTCATGCCCCAGATGCCGCAGCCTCACCCATCGTCCTTCCTGGCATTTCGACCTGGACACGGCGCGACAGCTGCTGAAGAAACAGTTCGGCACCCAGGATCTGTCCGGTTTTGGCGTCGACGGCCTGGATCTGGCCGTCATGGCCGCCGGTGCGCTCCTGCAGTATGTACAGGACACCCAGCAAGCCGCCCTGCCCCACATCACGGCCCTGCGCGTTGAGCATCGCGATGATGCCCTGATCATCGACGCTGCCACCCGGCGCAACCTGGAAATCGACCAGTCCCAGTCCGGGCAGAAACAGCATTCCCTGACGGGCCTGTTGGATCAAACTGCAACAGCCATGGGCAGCCGGCTGCTGCGCCGCTGGGTGAACCGTCCTCTGCGCAGCGCCTCTGCCATCCAGGCGCGGCATGACGCCATCGAAGAACTGCTCGACCGCCACCAGTTGCCGGAGCTGCAAAAGCTGCTATCCGGCGTCGGTGACATCGAAAGGATACTGTCACGCATCGCATTGAAAACCGCCCGCCCACGGGATCTGGCGACCCTGCGGGATTCACTGGCCCTGCTGCCGGAAATCCAATCACTCATCGGCGAGTGTCACTCACCGTTGATTCGGGCTGTCTCTGAAGAAGCCGGAGAACATCCGGACACAGTGGATCTACTCAAGCGGGCGATCAGGGAAAATCCGCCGGTACTGATCCGCGATGGCGGCGTGCTCGCCGAAGGCTGGGATGCCCAGCTGGACGAGCTGCGCGACCTGTCACAAAATGCCGACCAGTTTCTGCTGGACCTGGAGAGCCGTGAGAAGGAACGCACGGGCATTGCCTCACTCAAGGTCAGCTACAACCGGGTACACGGCTATTACATCGAAATCAGCCGTCTGCATTCCGATGCGGTGCCAGAAAACTATGTGCGCCGCCAGACACTGAAGGCCGCTGAACGCTTCATTACACCTGAACTGAAAAAATTCGAGGATCAGGTGCTTTCCGCACGGGAACGCGCCCTCACCAGGGAAAAGATGCTCTATGAGGCACTGCTGGAACAATTACAAGAAAGCATCCCCGCACTCCAGCAATGCGCCGGGGCACTGGCCAGTCTGGATGTTCTGGTCAATCTGGCGCAACGCGCCCTGGCGCTGAACCTGAACCGCCCGCAGATGTTGGACGAGCCTGGCATCCACATTGAGGAAGGGCGCCACCCGGTGGTGGAGCAGGCGCTGGACGAGGTTTTCGTTCCCAATGACCTGCTCTTCGATGACAAAAGGCGCATGCTCATCATCACCGGCCCTAACATGGGCGGAAAATCCACCTACATGCGCCAGTGCGCGGTCATCGTGCTCATGGCCTGTGCCGGCAGTTTCGTGCCAGCCCGCAGCGCCCGCATCGGCCCGGTGGATCGCATCTTCTCCCGCATCGGCGCATCTGATGACCTGGCCGGCGGCCGCTCCACTTTCATGGTGGAGATGGAAGAAACCGCCAACATCCTGCACAATGCCACGGCGCAGTCCCTGATACTCATGGATGAAATCGGGCGCGGCACCAGCACTTTCGACGGGCTTTCCCTGGCCTGGGCCTGTGCGGTAGAACTTGCCATGCGCATCCGGGCCAGCACCCTGTTCGCCACCCACTATTTTGAACTGACGACATTGCCGGAAGAACATGCCGGCGTGGTGAATGTGCACCTGGATGCCGTGGAGCATGGTGACAGCATCGTATTTCTGCATGCGCTCAAGGAAGGACCCGCCAATCAGAGCTATGGCTTGCAAGTGGCCGCCCTCGCAGGCGTACCGAAAGCTGTCATACACCGCGCCACAACACGCCTGCAGGAGCTGGAGAACGCCGCCCTGCAGCATGCCGAGACCGGGATGCCCCAGCTTTCCCTGCAGCTGGGCCCCGAACCTTCTCCGGTAGACGAGTCATTGCTGGAATGCCTGGATGAGATCGACCCGGATGAACTGACTCCCAGGCAGGCGCTGGAAGCACTCTACCGACTGAAGGCCTTGCTGAACTGATTCTTTATTCGGGCTTACCCAGCATGGGGCGCGCCAGAACCACAGAAATATTGTCCCGTCCACCGGCGTCCATGGCTGCCTGCACCAGCACCTTGGTGCGACTTTCAAGGGACAACTCTTCTCTGCTCATCAATTGCTGAATCCGGGGTTCCTTGAGCGGCCCGGTCAGCCCGTCACTGCAGAACAGGAACAGATCATCCCTGCAGACCACAGCTTCATTCACATCCACATTGATCTCCACAGTAAAGCCCAGGCTGCGGGTGAGTACGTTTTCCCCGACGCCAGCCTCCTTCGCTTCCCCCCGGTTGGGAAAAATGCCGTGATCCAGTACTTCCTGTATCAGCGAATGATCCCGCGTCAGCTGCATCAGACGATTGTTCCGCAACAGATAGATACGGGAGTCGCCCACATGCGCATAGAAGATACGGTCTTCATGGAACAGCGCCAGCACCAGGGTCGTGCCCATGCCACTAAGTTCCGGCTTGCTTTTCGCCAGGGTATAGACCGATTGGTTTGCCCGTTCCACCGCCTCACCAATATGCATCAGACACTGCATGGTATCCATATTGCCGAAACGCTGGGCGTGGCGCAGCTCTTCTACAGCCACTTCCACGGCAACTTCGGCCGCCACTTCTCCTGCCAGGTGGCCGCCCATACCGTCTGCGAGCGCTACGATTCCCTGTTCGGCCATGACGAACAGATAGTCTTCATTGATCTCCCGCACCCGCCCTACATCAGAGGCAAAAGCCACATGCAATGGAATCGCACTCATCGAAATCTGATGCTACTTCTCTACCAGTTTGGCGTCGAGAATCTGCCGCAAGCGCGTGGGTGGCACATAACCGGGAAGCAGTTCACCGTTCTCCAGCACCAGTGCCGGCGTACCCGTCACTCCGACAACCTGGCCCAGGGCATACTGATCAGCAATGGGATTGGCGCAGCTTTCAGGTTTTGGATCCTTCCCCTGCTTGGCTTCACTCAACGCCTTTTTCCTGTCATCCGCGCACCAGACGGACACCGTCTTGCGACCGGAATCGCTATTCATACCGGCACGCGGATAGAACAGGTAACGCACGCGAATGCCGTTCTTGTTGTATTCATCCATCTCGGCATGAAGCTTGCGGCAATAGCCGCAATCAATGTCGGTAAACACACTGATGGTGTGCTTCTCGTCTCCTTTTCCGAAAACGATCATGTTGTCCTCACCCACATCATCGATGAGCTTCTTGCGTGCCTTGGCTACCTTGGCTTCAGTCAGGTTCTGTCCTGTCCCGATATCTGTCATCTGGCCCCGGATAAAATAGCGGCCATCTGCAGAAACGTAGTACAGGCGTGCGCCGATCAATACTTCATACAGGCCCGGAACAGGGGAGACTTCGATGCTGTCAAGGGAAATATCGCCAAGTTGCTTTGTCAGTTCGGAACGTATCTTTTCGATGGCCGGGTCAGGGCTGGCAGTCGCGGCACTAGCCGTCAACATAAACAGACTCGGGATCAGTGCGCGAAAAGTCGATAGGAGGAAAGGCATAGGATTGAGGTGTCCGCAATAAAAAACCAGTTTTCAGTTGAGCTGCATTGTAACTGGAAGTTCAAAAAATTACCTGCACCAGGTCACCCTCTTGGGTGATGGATCGCATGCAGCTGCTTGAGCCGCTCTCTGGCTACATGGGTATATATCTGAGTGGTGGACAAATCACTGTGCCCTAGCAGCAGCTGTACCACACGCAGATCCGCCCCATGATTGACCAGATGCGTAGCAAAAGCATGGCGTAGGGTGTGGGGCGACAAATGCTTTCGGATACCGGCTGCCGCAGCATGTTTTTTGATTCGATACCAGAACGCCTGGCGTGTCATGCCACTGCCGCGCCGGGTCGGGAACAGGGCATCGCAAAGACGGTCACCAAGCAGTTCCTGCCTGACATCAAGCAGGAAACGCCGGACCCAGTGCTGCGCCTCATCTCCCATGGGTACCAGCCTCTCCTTGCCACCCTTGCCCGTCACTCTCACCAGCCCCTGGCTGAAACTGATCTGATCCGGACGGATACTGATCAGTTCGGTAACACGTAATCCCGTGGCATACAGCAATTCCAGCATGGCGCGGTCACGAAAGCCCTCGGGTGTATCCACATCAGGCGCATCCAGCAGCGCCTCCACCTCGGCTTCCGTCAGGCTCTTGGGCAAGGGACGACCAATGCACGGCGCCTGAATCTCGAGGGTAGGGTCTTCCGCCACCCAGCTTTCCCGTAAGGCGTATTGAAAAAACTGCCTCAGCGCCGACAGTCTTCGCGCACTGGTGCGGACGCTCTGACCCCGCAATGCCAAATCGGCCAGATAGGCCAGCAGATGTTCTCTACGGGCGGAAATCAGCCCTGCGTGTTGTTCCAGTTCCAGCCACCTGGCCACGTGTCTAAGGTCCGATCGATAGGATGCCAGTGTGTTTTTCGACAGCCCCCTTTCCATCCACAGCATGTCTGTAAACAACTCTATCCCCTGCTGGTCATTCATGACTCAGCAGCCAGCGTTTGACATCCAACCAGTGACCTTCCGTATGTCCCGCAAACCCACCATCCCCATTGGCAGCAACCACCCGGTGACAGGGTATCAGCAGGGGTATAGGGTTGCGGCGGCAGGCTCCACCGACAGCCCGGGGGGCGCTGCCCAATTGTCCAGCCAGCTCACCGTAGGTTCGCGTTTCTCCGCAGGAGATCTCCTGCAACGCCCGCCATACTTTTTTTTGGTAGTCGGTGCCGGCAGGATTCACAGGAATGTCGCTAGGCCAATCGCCGCCCGCAAACCAGTGCTGCAGGGCTTTACAGACCTTGTTTGCCAACGAAGTCCCGGATGCCGGCGATGCTGGCCGCTGCTGAACGATGCGAATTTCATTCACAGCCTCACCGTCGGTGGCGACCGCGACCCAGCCGAAAGGCAGCTTGCAGACTGCCTGAAATTCCGGAAGCGCGTCGATATCTGACATAATTCAGCCTGGATAGTGTGAGAAAACAAACCATGAATGATGATTATCAGGAACTTTCCCGATACTTACAACGACTGGAAAATGCGCTGCAACAGCTGGGATGGTGGTCTGAGACACCCCCAGCAGCCGATGCCTTCGAGAGCACGGCACCTTTCTTCCATGACCGAATGACATTCGAGCAATGGCTTCAATGGGTATTCATTCCAGGCTTTCAGACACTCATCGATGCCAAAGCCCCCTTTCCGGAAGCGTGTGGCATTGCTCCCATGGCCGAGATCACCTGGCGCAAGGATACTTCTGAAAATGTTGCCGCATTGATTGATCTGATGAATGAAATCGACTCCTGGGTTTCACGGCAAAATCGGGCTTGAGTTTTCCACACAACCTGTGGATAACTCTGTGAGGAAGCTGCGCAAATCATTCATTTTACGCTTCCCCAGCGTTTCCGGAACAAATTGACCATTTTTTGAACAATTTAATTTATTTACAATAAATACAATAGGTTAACTCGCGATTCTGATAACAAACTTTCAGCATCTCAGCTAAGCTCTCGTCAATTTCCTACCAGGGCTCCGGCTTGTGTATAACGAAGTTTTTCTTGTTTATTTCCCTGTTAGGAGCAAATAAACTGTCCGGACTTGTAGCACGTGATTTGTCCGGTTTCACTCTC
>DTXR01000641.1 GCA_012962365.1 Chromatiaceae bacterium
AAAGAAATCCAAGGTAGGTGGTAATGAAAGTGAGACTGACAGCCATCCCCATATGATTCGCCATAAGTCTAAGCGCGCTTTTGGATTTCTTGCCTTTACGAATGCCGGACAGATACTCGGTGAGCAAATGGACATCTTCAGTGGAACCGATAATGATCAGCAATGCGGGAATAATCGAGGTCATGATATTGACCAAGATGCCCATTGCCGCCATCAGACCCAGCGTCCATAAAATGCTGACACCAGCCGTCAGCAGCGGAACAACCGCAACCACCATGTGGCGCAATGCGATGAGCAGCGTGGCCACCAACACCAGTAATGCGATCGGAATGATGGTTATCTGATCTTTGCGGATGCGTTCAGAGATGCCGGTACACACATAAGGGTCTCCTACATGGAATACCGTCTGCAGCTCTTTTTGTAATGGTGCCAGCGCCTCATCCAGCATCTCGGTGGCCTCCTGGTCAAAGCCACTTTTATACTGGTTGTTATCGAAATAGATATTGATGGCCATAGCTTTGCCATCCATCGACAATAAATTATTGGCAATCAGAGGATTACGCAATGCAGCCCGCTTTATGGCGTTGGCCTCCTGCTGATCGGCAGGAATTTTACTGAGATAGGGATCAGAGTAGATATAACCGTCAATGCTGCGCAAATAACGCCGGGAAAACAGGCTATCTGTTTTCAATACCAGCGGAGACGCATCAATGTGGCTGAGCGCCAGCTGGATGACCGCCAACTTGTCTGGATGAAACAGATCCGGATCTTCCAGAAAAACGATGCTGATATTCTCTGAACCAAAAGTGTCCAGTACCTTCACGACGAAGATTCGCGCAGGGTCACCTTCCACCATCATGCCTTCAGCGGTAATTTCCAGCTTCAGGGCGGGCAACTGCAAGATTGCCAGGACGATGGTCAGCAGCACGAAAACCAAGATCATCCATGGTTTACGTGCAACAAGCAGCATAAACTTGCTCATGGCATCCATTCCTCCATCGGGAAGCGACGGGCTGTGTGCAAAGTCAACTTCTGCTACAGAGATGTTTTATAAATCCCAGGCTACCTTCTAACTTGCGACTAGCCGTAACAGAATCGCGCCGTATTCCTTTTTTGTGTCACGATTTTTTGAACTTTAATTGACCTTGAGTTTATAGGTGAATAAACCTGAGTTCAGATCAGTCACTCAAATGCGTTACTCGAAAGAAAGATAAAATATCCATTTATCATTTTATAACTCAATAACTTATATAAAAATTACAGGATATTTTTCCTGTAACAAACTGCACCCGGAAATCCTTCGAATACGGCATGAAATGAATCGCAGGCCGGGGCGATGAACGCGATCAGCCAAGTGCTGCACCAGACCCTCAGGATCCGACCCAGGGATGATTCATTCTCAACCGGGTCTGTTGCATCAGCGTGTATGCGGATTCTCTCCGGGCCAGGAGGACCTCAACCCTCATGAGGAACTTCGCCGGGATTCCTGTTACCTGCAGTCAGGCATCAAGTCACCAGACCCAGCTCTTTGAGATGCCTGATCTCATCCCGCACCCGGGCAGCTTCCTCGAATTCGAGATCCCGGGCATGTTGGTACATGGCGTCTTCCAGGTTCTTGAGCTTCTTTGCCAACTCCTTTGGTGTCAGGCTGGCGTAAGCCGCTTCTTCTTCAGCAACCTTCGCGTATTCGCGAGGGGATTTCTGTCCACCGGGGTAGGCGGACTCCATGATGTCCGCAATTTTCTTCTGTATGGTTTTCGGCGTGATGCCGTGTTCTTCGTTGAAGGCGATCTGTTTTGCACGACGGCGCTCAGTTTCCCCGATCGCCTGCTTCATGGAACCGGTCATCCGGTCTGCATACAAAATTGCCTTGCCGCGCACGTTACGTGCCGCCCGGCCAATAGTCTGGATCAGTGATCCTACCGAACGAAGGAAACCTTCCTTGTCCGCATCGAGAATGGCAACCAGCGAAACCTCCGGCATATCCAGGCCTTCACGCAACAGGTTGATGCCCACCAACACGTCGAATTCCCCCAGGCGCAGATCACGTATGATTTCCACCCGCTCCACGGTGTCGATATCTGAGTGCATATAACGCACCCGCACGTCATGCTCCATCAGGTAATCGGTGAGGTCTTCCGCCATTTTCTTGGTGAGGGTGGTGACCAGCACCCGCTCCTGCTCTGCCACGCGCAGGTGAATTTCCGACAGCAAGTCATCCACCTGAGTGGTGGCGGGGCGCACTTCCACTGCCGGATCCACCAGCCCGGTGGGACGCACCACCTGCTCGACCACTTCACCGGAATGACTGATTTCGTATTCACGTGGCGTGGCGGAAACATAAATGGTCTGAGGTGAACGGGCCTCGAATTCATCAAATCGCAGGGGCCGGTTGTCCAGCGCCGAAGGCAGGCGAAAACCATACTCCACCAGGGTTTCCTTGCGCGAACGGTCTCCCTTGTACATGGCACCCAGCTGGGGAATGGTGACATGGGATTCATCCACGACCAGCAGGGCTTCCGGCGGCAGGTAATCGAACAGTGTGGGCGGCGGCTCTCCCGGTGCACGCCCGCTCAGGTAGCGCGAGTAGTTTTCGATGCCCGAGCAGTAGCCAAGCTCCAGCATCATCTCGAGATCGAATCGGGTTCTTTGCTCAAGACGCTGATATTCCACCAGTTTGTTCAGTCCATCCAGTTGCGTCAGGCGCGCTTTCAATTCTTCTTTGATCTGCTCCACCGCGCCCAGAATCGTTTCTCTCGGCGTAACGTAATGGGTCTTGGGATAGACCGTATAGCGGGGCACCCGACGTTGCACCTCACCCGTCAGGGGATCGAACAGGGCGATGGATTCGATCTCATCATCGAACAGTTCGATACGCACCGCCTCATCCTCGGTTTCCGCCGGATGAATGTCAATGACATCACCACGAACCCGATAGGTGCCCCGGTGCAGTTCCACCTCATTGCGGGTGTATTGCATCTCGCTCAGACGACGCAGGATCATCCGGTGATCTACGGGTTCTCCCCGCACCAAGTGCAACAGCATGGACATGTACTGACGCGGATCACCCAGTCCATAGATCGCGGATACAGTAGCAACGATGATGGTATCCCTGCGTTCCAGCAGCGCCTTGGTGGCAGACAGACGCATCTGCTCCACATGCTCGTTGATGGACGCATCTTTTTCGATGAAGGTATCCGATGCCGGCACATAGGCCTCGGGCTGGTAGTAGTCGTAGTAAGAGACGAAATACTCCCCGGAATTGTGCGGAAAGAATTCCCGGAACTCTCCGTAGAGCTGGGCCGCCAGGGTCTTGTTCGGCGCCAATACGATAGCCGGACGCTGCAATTCCTGTATCACGTTGGCGATGCTGAAAGTCTTTCCGGAACCGGTCACTCCCAGCAACGTCATGCCTGCTTCGCCATTGCGTATGCCGGCCGTCAATCGGGAGATGGCATCGGGCTGGTCACCGCCGGGGGAAAAATCGGAAACAAGCTGAAATTCTTTCGTCATGGGGATTCTTACCGTCGCAATGTTGGGCTATGATAGCAACCATAAAGGCGTCATGAACAAATAACCAAGGCGAAACAGCCATGAACATCAAACTTTCCAGCCGCGTACAGGCCGTCAAACCCTCTCCCACCCTGGCAATAACCGCTCGGGCAGCAGCGCTGCGCGCAGCCGGTGAAGATGTCATCGGCCTGGGGGCGGGTGAGCCGGATTTCGATACGCCAGAGCACATCAAGAACGCCGCCAAAAAGGCTATGGACGAAGGTAGGACAAAATACACGCCCGTGGATGGTACCGCCTCTCTCAAGCAGGCGGTGATCGACAAGTTTCAGCGGGACAATGGCTTCGAATACGAGCCTGGACAGATCCTGGTCTCCAGCGGTGGAAAACAGAGTTTCTTCAACCTGGCCCAGGCCATGCTGGACCCCGGCGACGAGGCAATCATCCCCGCCCCTTACTGGGTGTCCTATCCCGATATGGTGATCCTGGCCGGCGCCGCCCCCGTGCTGGTGCATGCGGGGGCAGATCAGCATTTCAAGATCAGCCCCGCCCAGCTGGAAGCAGCCATCACCAAGAACACGCGCCTGTTCGTGATCAACAGCCCATCCAATCCCACGGGCATGGCCTACACCCGCGAAGAGCTGGAAGCGCTGGGCGAGGTGCTGCGCGAACATCCTCGGGTAACCATTGCCACAGATGACATGTACGAACATATCCGCTGGACGGGCATGCCTTTCGTCAACATCCTCAATGCCTGTCCGGATCTTTACGACCGCACCCTGGTGCTGAACGGTGTATCCAAAGCCTACTCTATGACCGGCTGGCGTATCGGCTACGCAGGTGGTCCGGCGGATATCATCAAGGCGATGAAGAAGATCCAGTCCCAGAGCACCTCCAACCCTTGCTCCATTTCGCAGTATGCGGCAGAGGAAGCGCTGAACGGGCCACAGGACTGCATCGACGAAATGCTCGTAGAATTCAAGAAGCGCCACGACTACGTTGTCGAGCGTGTGAACGCCATCGACGGCATGGACGCCCTTCCCACGGACGGCACCTTCTATGTGTTTCCTTCTGTTCAGGGATTCATCGAACGACTGGACGGCATCAATGACGACGTGGAGCTGGCTGAATACCTGATCGAAAAGGCAGGTGTGGCGCTGATCCCCGGCACCGCCTTCGGTATGCACCAGCACATTCGCTTTTCCGTTGCTACCAGCATGGAAAATCTGGAGAAGGCGCTGGATCGTATTGCTGCTCTCTGAACGTTCTGAATCAAACAGGCGCAGGCGGTTTTTCCGGGTTGCGCCCGAATCTGCTTATTTCCGGAGTTGACTATGGAACTCACCCCCCTTACCGCCGTTTCTCCCATCGATGGCCGCTATGCTTCGAAGACCGAAAGTCTGCGCACCATCTTCAGCGAATACGGACTGATCTTCCACCGGGTGCTGGTGGAAGTGCGCTGGCTGCAATCCCTGGCGGCTCATGCGCAGATTGCCGAAGTTCCTGCGCTGAGTGATCACGCCAACGGCATCCTGGAAAAGATCATCAGCGACTTTTCTATGCAGGACGCGCAGCGGGTGAAGAACATTGAGCGCACGACCAACCACGATGTCAAGGCGGTGGAGTATTTCCTCAAGGAAAAGATCGCCGGTAACGACGAATTGGAAGCCGTCAGCGAGTTCATCCATTTTGCCTGCACATCGGAAGACATCAACAACCTGTCCCATGCCCTGATGCTGCGCGAAGGCCGGGATGCCGTGCTGCTCCCGCAAATGGACGCCACCATCCACGCCATCCGCGAGCTCGCTCATGAGCTGGCAGACGTGCCCATGCTGTGCCGCACCCACGGCCAACCTGCTTCCCCTTCCACCATGGGCAAGGAGATGGCCAACGTGGTGCATCGCCTGCGCGGGCAGCGCGAAAAGGTGGTCGGCACGGCCCTGCTGGGAAAGATCAACGGCGCCGTGGGCAATTACAATGCACATCTGAGCGCCTATCCGGACATAGACTGGGCCGCTCATGCGGAAACATTCGTCGAAAGCCTGGGTCTGATCTGGAACCCCTACACCATTCAGATCGAACCTCATGACTACATGGCGGAGCTGTTCGACGCCGTCAGTCGCTTCAACAACATCCTCATCGACTTCAGCCGGGACGTCTGGGGCTATATCTCCCTGGGCTATTTCAAGCAGAAGACCATTGCCGGCGAAGTGGGCTCATCCACCATGCCGCACAAGGTTAACCCCATCGACTTTGAAAATGCCGAAGGCAATATGGGA
>DTXR01000642.1 GCA_012962365.1 Chromatiaceae bacterium
CTGAGATGCGTAAAGCGTACGGGCGCTGTTCGGCCTTGCTGCATAGCGCCCCGGATACGCTGAGCCCATCGTTGCCTAAACCCGAGGCCGTGGAGAACGAAATCACGGCGCTACGAAGCTGGGTAAAAGACTTAAGGCAGCGTCAGGGTGAGATTGACTTGTTGCAATGATCCGGGACGACTGGCTTGATCGTTATGCACCGGGTTTGCAGGCTCTGACCCAGGAAGAACGAGACGCAATAACAAATTTCGCCTTTCTGTGGACAATGTTCGAAGCCAAGGTGCTCGGAGCGCATGCGAGTGCCAACGGCATTGCCGAGGCGGCACGCAGGTGGGCAGACAACGGCCTCCTTGCGCTCGACACATTTGAGCAGGAAATCGCTTACTTTCGTGACCGGTACGTTATGGACGGTCAATTCACCTACCACTTCAATCAGCTGCATCTTCGGCGAAACGATGAGCCTGCGCTGGTCAAGAAGGTCCTCGCCGAGAAAGACTCAGCACCGGATGAAATTGCGGCAGTCGTGTTGATCATCGTTTACCGGTATCGCAACAATCGGCTCTTCCCCAATTTGAGTGGGTAGATTACCGTATGCGGGATGAGAGACAAAGACCTATATGCTCAGATATTGGGTATCAAGAGCCCCTGGCAGGTATCCAGTGTTGAACTGGACGTGCCAAAGGGGGAAGTGACAGTGCAAGTGGAGCAGGAGGCAGGCGTGAGGTTGTGCTGCCCGACCTGCGGAAAGGAGTCGCCGGGATATGACTCACGCACACGCCGATGGCGACACCTGGACACCTGCCAGTACAAGACCATCCTGGTTGCAGATGTACCGAGGGTAAAGTGCGAAGAACACGGTGTGGTCACAGCATCAGTGCCCTGGGCTGAGCCTGGTTCGGGGTTTACGGCGATGTTTGAGGCCTTGGTGATTGACTGGTTGAAAGAGGCCTCCACGCTGGCAGTTTCCCGGTTGATGAAGCTGAGCTGGAACGCGATTGACGGCATTATGCAACGTGCTGTTGAACGGGGGCTGTCTCGTAGAGAAGAGACCTGCGTAACACAGTTGGGGGTTGATGAGACGGCTTTCAGGAAGCGCCACGACTACGTAATGATCGTATCGGACCAGGAGGCTGGCACGGTGCTGCACGTGGGCAGTGATCGCAAGAAAGAGGGTCTCAAGGATTGGTACGCCAGCTTGACAGAAGAGCAACGTGAAGCGATAGAAAGTGTATCCATGGATATGTGGCCGGCGTTTATCAATGCCACACTGGAGAGTATTCCGGGAGCGGACGAGAAGATTGCCTTCGATAAATTTCATGTGGCCAAGTACCTTGGTGAAGCCGTTGACAAGGTACGTCGCCAGGAGCACAAAGCGCTGATGAAAGCGGGCTACGAGGATCTGAAGGGCAGTAAATATGACTGGCTCTACAATCCTGACAACATGACACGCAAGCAGAAGATGCGATTCAAGGCACTGCGTGAAAGTACCCTGAAAACAGCACGTGCCTGGGCAATCAAAGAGCTGGCGATGTCGCTCTGGCACTATGTCAGCAAGACGTGGGCCCGAAAAGGATGGGAGCAGTGGCTATCCTGGGCGGTACGCAGTCGCTTGAACCCAATCAAGGAAGCCGCCAAGACCATCAAGGAACACCTGTGGGGGATATTGAATGCGATCGTCCTGAAAGTAAGCAATGGACCTGCGGAAGGCCTCAACAGCCGGATAAAAACGATCAAGGTACGCAGCAGGGGGTTCCGCAACAAGAAGCGTTTTGCCAATGCGATCTACTTTCACTTTGGAGGACTGGATCTTTATCCTGAAGGCGTGGTGAAGTGGACGTTACCCACCCGATCAGGGGAAGAGCCGAAATTTATTACCGACCATTCCGATAAGATCGAGCTA
>DTXR01000643.1 GCA_012962365.1 Chromatiaceae bacterium
CCTGCTCATGGGAGCCTGGTTGATCCACAAGAAGGAAGAAAAGGCGGCATCCGAGACAGAAGAAAGCCAGCAGGAAGCAGCTGACGAAGAGGCCATGGAAAAAGACCTGAGCTGGGAAGAGGTGACACAGGTAGATACCGTCGGACTGGAGGTGGGCTACCGGCTGATTCCGTTGCTGGACAAAGATCAGGGTGGACAACTCATGGGGCGCATCAAAGGTGTTCGGCGCAAGCTGTCCCAGGAACTGGGCTTTCTGGTGCCGGCGGTGCATATACGGGACAACCTCGAACTGGCTCCCGGGGCCTATCGAATTACCCTGATGGGTGTGCCCATCGGTGAAGCGGAGGTATATCCGGATCGGGAACTGGCCATCAACCCGGGGCAGGTATACGGAACCCTCAAGGGCATTGAGACCAGAGATCCGGCTTTCGGCCTGGAAGCTGTATGGATTGATGTAGCACTCCGGGATCAAGCCCAGGCGCTGGGATATACCGTGGTCGATACCAGCACGGTCATAGCCACCCATTTAAGCCACTTGCTGCAACAACATGCCCATGAACTGTTGGGATATGAGGAAGTTCAGCAGTTGCTGGAAGTGCTTGCGCGTAGCAACGCCAAGCTGGTTGAGGATCTGGTGCCCAAGCTGATACCTCTGGGGGCGGTACTGAAGGTGCTGCAAAACCTGCTTTGGGAAGGTGTGCCCATCCGGGATATACGCACAATAGCGGAAACTTTGGCGGAGTATGGACGTGACAGTCAAAACCCTGACGTGTTGACGGCGGCTGTGCGCCGTGCTTTGTCCAGACAAATTTTCCAAAAAATCAATGGAATGAATAATGAACTTAAAGTAATTACACTCGATCCGCAGTTGGAACAGATATTGCAACAGACTATTCAGGGAGCGCAGGAAGGCGGCACGGGAATGGAGCCGGGCATCGTAGACAGACTGATGATGGACATGAAAGAAATGGCACAGAAACAGGAAATTTCCGGAGAACCGGCGGTACTGCTGGTCAGTCCTTCGCTGAGGGCGTTGCTATCACGCTTGCTCAGGAGCGCACTTCCTGACTTGCACGTTGTTTCCTATGACGAAGTGCCAGATAGCAAACAGGTGCTGGTGACAGGAAACGTAGGCCGCCAGCTGGAGCAGGCGAGCTGAAAATAACACAGGTATAGATACCATGAAAATGAAACGCTATTTTGCACCGGATATGCGACAGGCCATTCGCAAGGTGAGAGAAGACCAGGGACCCAATGCGGTCATTCTCTCCAACCGCCAGGTAAGCGGGGGCGTAGAGATCATTGCCGCCCTGGATTATGACGAAGCGTTGGTCAATCAGGCTCTGGGTGCACATGCAAGCCCACCCGATCATGCCGCAGGCAAAACAGGTGCCGCCGCGTATGCCGAGACAAATAACCATGAGGAACCGGCTGATTCAGAAGCTGATGCGCCATGGGATTTTTCAGACTATGCGGCAGCACGAAACGACGCATCATCCCTGGAAGAGATACAAAAGGAACTCAAGGCCTTGCGCAACTTCATGGAAGCGCCCCTGCTGCAGTTTGGCTGGGGAGAGATGAACAAGATCCAACCCCTGCGGGCAAATTTGCTCAAGCGCCTGATGCTGCTTGGCCTGGCGCCTGCCTTGTGCCGGGAAATCGTGGATCAGGTAGCCAACGCAGGGCAAATGGACAATGGCTGGGCGGCATCCCTGAAGCTGCTCGCCGGCATGGTGCCGGTGGCTGACGATGATATTGTTTCGAGCGGTGGAGTCATCGCTCTGGTTGGTCCAACGGGCGTGGGAAAAACCACCACGGTGGCAAAACTCGCAGCACGCTTTGCATTGCGCCATGGCCGTCGCCACGTTGCGCTGGTCACGACAGACAGCTACCGCATCGGTGCTCATGAACAGCTACGCACCTACGGGCGCATACTTGGTATTCCGGTTCAAACTGCAGGTAACCGCGAAGAACTGACAGTGGTTCTCAACCATGCCCAGGATCGAAAGCTCGTACTGATTGATACCGCAGGTGTCAGTCAGCGAGATCTGCACCTCACCGAAAAGCTTTCCAGTCTGAGCCTTGGGGAGCAGCGCATACGCAACTATCTGGTGTTATCCGCTACCGGGCAGAGTCAGGTACAGAGTGAAGTCATCAGGTCTTTTCGCAAAGCCGGCCTGCACCGCTGCATCATTACCAAGATGGATGAAGCAAGCAGCCTGGGCGGTACGCTGGCAACTCTCGCACAGCATGGTTTGCCGACCGCCTACATTGCCGATGGCCAGCAGGTACCTGATGACCTGCATCCCGCCAGGGCTGAAAAACTGGTGAAACATGCGGTAAGCCTGATGCAGCGTAACCAGGACACGCTTGCAGAGGAAACCCTGGCATTCAATTTCGGAGGAATGGTCGCAAATGCTCACGCATGAAATGAATGTGCCCAAGCAAATCGTGGGCGATCAGGCCAAAGGCCTGAGAAGAATCAACCACCCCAAGCCTGTCAAAACCATCGCCGTAACCGGTGGCAAGGGTGGGGTAGGTAAAACGAATGCTGCAGTCAATATGGCGCTGGCGCTGGCCGCGAGCGGCAACAAGGTGATGTTGCTGGATGCAGATTTTGGTCTGGCCAACGTCGATGTGCAGTTGGGTTTGAGTCCGGAATATGACCTGTCCCACCTCATTGCGGGAGAGCGGAATCTCGAAGAGATCGTCGTAGACGGGCCGCGAGGGATAAAAATCATTCCTGCATCTTCAGGTATATCCCGTATGGCTGAGTTGACACAACTCGAGCATGCAGGCGTCATTCGTGCTTTCAGTGAGCTGAGTTACGATGTTGACTATCTCATTGTGGATACGGCTGCCGGCATTTCCAATGCCGTGGTGAGTTTCTGCCGCGCCTCTCATGAAGTTGTGCTGGTGGTGTGCGATGAGCCAGCCTCCATTACCGATGCCTATGCGCTGATCAAAGTGCTCAGCCGCGAACACGGCGTCAACCATTTCCATGTGCTGGCCAATATGGCTTGCTCGGTCAGAGAAGGGAACGAACTCTATAACAAGCTGGCTGTTGCGGCTGACCACTTCCTGGATGCGACCCTCAGTTTCCTGGGGGTGATTCCCACTGATGATCGCTTGAAAAAGGCGGTAAGGCTGCAGCGCGCAGTGGTTGATCTCTATCCGGGAAGTCCCTCGGCCATGGCATTCAAGAAAATAGCCGGGGAAATGGAAAAATGGCCCGATGCTCATAGTGCGGGTGGACAACTGGAGTTTTTCGTGGAACGGCTTATCGATAGCGAGCGGGAACTGACAGGAGTGAGACCATGAATATGGTGGCCATGTACCAGGAAGCTTCGGAACAACTCACGTATGAGGAACTGGTCGCCAAGCACATGCCTCTGGTGAAACGTGTGGCTTATCACCTCATGGCTAGAATGCCCAATAGTGTGCAACTGGATGACCTGGTACAGGCCGGCATGGTCGGGTTGCTGGAAGCGATGCAGAACTATGACGCCTCCAAGGGGGCCAGCTTCGAAACCTATGCCCGCATCCGCATTCGTGGCTCCATGATCGATGAAGTGCGGCGTGGCGACTGGACACCGAGGTCGGTCTATCACAAGGCAAGACGTCTCGCCGAGGCGATGCATGCGGTAGAAAACAGAGAGCAGCGGGCCGCGCAGGATGAAGAAGTAGCCGCCGAGCTGGGCGTGGATCTGGCCTCCTATTACAAGATACTGGCGGATACCAACGGTTGCCACGTGCTCAGTTATGACGATTTGAGCGCGGATGGCTGGGTCAGTGACGACGATGATGGCTCTGCTGATGGCCCTTTGCCGGAATTGCAGAAAAACCTTTTCAAGGAAGGGCTGTCATCTGCAATAGAAACCCTTCCTGAAAGAGAAAGGATGGTCTTGTCGCTGTATTACGACAATGAATTCAACCTGCGGGAAATCGGTGAAGTGCTGGGTGTGAGCGAAGCCCGGATTTGCCAGATACATGCGCAGGCGCTAACCAGGCTGCGCTCCAAGATGAGCGACTGGGTAGGCGATGATGATGAATAAATGCTATCTGGCTTCCTGTGTTTGCAGGAAAAGGAATCGTGGCTAGTTCACGTATATCGCCCCTGTTGCCGGTTTGGCCGGTGGCAAGCATTCTTCCTGCGGGCAAGGATGTTCGTCGAAAGCAGGGGAAGGACGAGGATGCCAGGGAAATGCCTTCGAACTCCAAAGGTAAAAAGAAAGGGCGCAAGCACATCGATTTGTATGCCTGATTCACGGAATTGATTCATGTCCATGCCAACAAACAGCAACAACACCGACAACCGGAAAGATGCTACTCCATCCAAAGGCAAAGCGTTGCCAGATACCGGCGAAACATTGCCACAAGAATGTACGCAAGAACTGGAAGTCACTGGTGAGAGTGTCGATTTCAACTCCATATTGAGTGCAATATCAGGCAATGCGTCTCCAACAACATCTGACGCGTCTAAAAAGCAGAATCCCGCCCAGTCGAATAACCTGAATATCAGCAGCGTCATTGATCATATCCAGGATGAAGGGCCTGCGACGCGCAAGGACAGTGATCGCGAAACGGCAGCCATGCCGAAGCAATCAATTGACAACGCCCTCCATTCCTCAAATCAGGCGTCGGCAGATACAGTACCGTCGCAACAGGTGACGGAGCATGAAACAGCTGTGCAACGACCGGCGGCGCCGGTTGTGGACAGGGAGCAGGATAGAGCTCGAACGCCTGATGATGCTGCGCTGAAAAATGGTCTTGAGGAGACAAAGGAAAATAAAGCGGCCGTGGCGGCCGCTCCCGGCACTGCCTGGGCTACAATATTGATGCGCCTGCTGGTAACCCTGTTACTGGTTTTTCTGGCGGGTGCAGGGTACCTCTGGCTAAACCAGCAATCAGATAACCAGGCCATTCTGCTTGAAACCATACAACTCCGTCAGGAGTTACAAAGAAATCGTGAGTTGGTGGAGGAACTGCAAGCGCAAATCCATCAACAAAAGGCAAGCATTGAGGGGCTGGCCAGCATTTCACAAGTGCAGCAACTTATGGAAGCTCAGCGTCAGGATATTGACGCCCTGCTGCAGTCAAGGATTAACAAAACAGTAGCTGGCAAGCCCAAAGCGCTCTTGACATCGGCGGCGGTGGAAAAGCAGGCTGCATCAAAGAACGGGGAAGATGATGCGAAACCTGCATCGATGCCAGCAGCATCCGCTGGCTCCACAGTGAAAGACCACGTACACACTTCGCCTACTCATGAAGTTGCAAAGAAAAATAATATAGAAGCGGCGGGGGAGGGGAGAGCTAGCGGTCGCTGGACAGTGCATCTTGCCTCCTCTGGCGATCGACAGGAAGCGGAGAAGGCATTGCGCAAGTACGCGACAAAAGCCCCCGAGGCCAGAATACAAAAAGCAAAAGTCAAAAACCGTCTGGTGTACCGTGTCAGTGTTTCCGGTTTTAAAACAAAAGAAGAAGCCCGGCGTTATCGCCGTTCAATCATGACTGAGCTCAATATAAAAGGTGTGTGGTTTTCAAGAAATGATGTATCAATAAAAAAATAATATAAACAATAAGATAAATTAACAGCTTAAAGTTAATTATCATAATTGGACATGAAAGATCAACAGACAATTTCAAGTATTTTCATCTAATAGCGGTAATTGCCAACCCAGTCACATTCTTTGGTTAAAGATACGTCCCAATCGGTCGACCTTGTCACTAAGCAAATACCAAAAGGGACAACCGGCATGCAAAGTCAATCCAAGAATAAACCGCGTTCTACTTCAGTTATTGAACAATCTGCCACTGACGATACAGCCAATCTAAGAATCGTTACTGCCGCTGCTTTGGGGTTGGCGCTGGTGATGACTGGCGCTTGTGCTTCCAAGGTGCCTGCAAATGAATGGACAGCCATTGCACAGAAATACTATCCCGGGATAACCAATGTTCATCAGGAAGTAAATGTCATAGAAGGCATCGTTGATGGCGACAAGATAACTGGCTATATCGATATGAATGAACAATGGGTCGAATTGAGTCGGCGTCCACTCAAGCCGCTTGATACGGCAGAAGCCGGCCAGATAGCCGACGTACTGACCACCGGAGTTGGCCTCTCCCAGGGGTTTGCTGAAGCGAACCAGCTGGGCGTGGGTATCCTGCCCTTGAAATTTGCCCTCAACTACTATGCTGAACAACAGGGAATGCGGCAATGTGGAAACATCAAGACATTCCTTTCTGCAACAGGCTGGGGTGCAAGTGCAGCAAACATTGTCACCATGACAGCAGGCACTTTCACAGGTGGCAGTGCGGTAGCAGGATTGCTTGTGGGAGCAATGGCATGGAATTATTTCCCAGGCACCGAAGGTTGTGAAGGCTGGTTGGGGCAGCCTGTCGAGTTGAGGGTATTGTAGAATTTCCTTCATAGCCTGATTCCTACCTGGTCGGTCGCTGTTAAGGCGGTTTCAGCGCGCCTCCCGCTGCCATGGAGCAAGAGCCGGTCACGAGTAACAGAGCGGCCATACCTACCGGCAATGATCTTATTCCTGTGCATGTAAATGCCGGGTCATCAGGATGCGTTGATAATTGGTGTATAGCGGATTGTCTTCCGGAAAAAACTGCAACAATGCTGTGGCATAGCGATCGAAAGGGTTGGCAATGTTGGCGATCCGCGCGGTTTCCAGGCGGCTCATCCCATGGGTATTGAAGCGAATGGTGAAGGGTACAGGGTAATCTGTGCCAAACAGAATCTTGTGATGGATCTGTTTTTGGCAGGCCAGGTGCCCGAGTGCCCTGGCACGCAAGGGGATGAGCATGGCGGAAAGGTCACCGTACAGGTTATCGTAGGTTTCGAGCATCTCCAGAATGTGGAAATAATCCCGATCAAACCATGCCGGATTTTTCGACAGGTTCCGCCACGGGGCCCGCCAGTGACCTATCTGGCCAAGCCCCATATGAGCGGCGATGACAGTGACACCGGTTTGCAGGGGCAAACGCAGCATGTCGCTGCCCTCGAACCGTTTCTCGGACTCGATGGCATATTCACTGCCGATGTGGATGATGAGGGGCAAGCCCAGATCCCGCAGTTTTTCATAGTAGGGAATCAGGGACTCGCGGTTGAGATCCACGTGCCAGTAGTTTTGCAAAAACTTGGCACCAACACAGCCTTTCTCCGTATATTCATCGATCAGGTCTAGCGCATCTGGCCGAAGGGGGTTGATGGAAAAGAAGGGAATGAACTGTTCTGGATAACGATTCGCTACCTCGATGACATCTGTGTTGTGGGCACAGACGGTCTTGTCACGATGGATTTCCCTGCCTTTGCCGTCAACTCGCGCATCCACACCAAACAGGCAGGTTTTCCCGATGAACCGGGATTCCCCGACGGCTTTTGCCATGGCCTGCACGTAGGTTTCCCATGGCGCCTGCCTGAGATGCGCGGGATCCACCCCGAGATTTCTGGCGAAGAAACGCACGACCAGCTTGTCGAACAGGCGATCGAAGCGGAATTCACGACTGAGCAGATGGGTGTGGATGTCGACTGTCTTCATGATTCGACCTGTTGCTGCGCAATTTTTCTTGCCAGGCCAAAGTCATTCTTGCCAATCCCCAGTTTGGGTATCGAATCGACCTTGATAATCAGGGTAGGGCGCATGAGTGGTTTGAGCCCGGAATCACTGATTATGGTCTTCATCTGCTCCTCATCTGTTTCACCACTGAACAGCAGTACCACCTTCTCACCTTTTTTCTCATC
>DTXR01000644.1 GCA_012962365.1 Chromatiaceae bacterium
GAGAAACAGTTTGTAGAGGTAAATTGTAGCTCTTAGAACCTGACGAGATAGTATCGGCTCTATCAACGCTCAAGCTCAGCATTGGTGGAGCTGAAGCCCAGATCCCCCGTACAGAGCGTGACCACGCGATAGGCCAGCCCCAGCTTCTGCAAGATAGTTTCGGCGTGGGAAGTCAACTCCTCGAGCGCCTTGAAAGATTCACCGGGACGAACGGCTTGCACGAGCTCCACCTTGTCGAACTGATGCTGGCGGATCATCCCACGGGTATCCTTGCCATAGGCGCCGGCTTCGGAACGGAAACAGGGCGTATGCGCCACAACCTTGAAAGGCAACGCATCGGCATCGAGAATCTCATCCCGCAGCAGGTTGGTCAGGGGCACTTCTGCCGTAGGGATGAGATAGTAGTCCTGCTCGCCTTCCAGCTTGAACGCATCCTCGGCAAACTTGGGTAACTGCCCGGTGCCGGTCATGCTGTCGGCGTTTACCATATAAGGCACATAGGTTTCACGATAACCGTGCTCTGCGGTGTGCTGATCCAGCATGAACTGGGTCAGGGCGCGATGCAGACGCGCCATCTGGCCGTGCATGACCGTGAAGCGAGAGCCGGTGATCTTGGCGGCGGCAGCGAAATCCAGCCCGACCAGCGCCTCTCCAAGATCCACATGGTCTTTCGGCTCAAAATCAAAAGAAGGAATATCGCCCCAGGTGCGCTCCTCGCGATTGTCCTCTTCGTCCTCGCCATTCGGTACGGAATCGTCCGGCAGATTCGGCAGCCCCAGCAAGATATCGCGCAGTTGTTCCTGCAGCTGCTTCAAGTCATTTTCGGCAGTCTTGAGTGCATCGCCCAGGCTGGCAACCTCATCCAGCAACGGCTGGATATCCTCACCCGCCGCCTTGGCCTTGCCGATGGACTTGGAACGGGTGTTACGCTCGTTCTGCAACTCCTGGGTGCGCATCTGCAGGTTCTTGCGCCGGACTTCCAGTTCCTCGATTGCTGTGGTATCCAGCTCCATACCCCGGCGTTTCAGTCCAGCCGCTACGTCTTGCAGATGAGTGCGTAAAAATTTTGGGTCCAGCATATCAATCGCTCAGGTTGGTGCGGGCCGGCCAGTAAACCAGATGCCCGGGTTCTAATCGGGTTTCAAGATGTTCGATTACTGCCTCCATCTTTTCCGGGCGGTCGAAAAACTCGATCACCACCGGCATGTCCAGCGACAGATCCAGCAAGGAAGCGGTGTGCATCTTACCGGAACGCCCGAAGCCTGCAACCCCGCGAAAGGCCGTCACCCCCGCCACATGTTCTTCATTGTGCAGATAATCCAGCATCTCCTTGAGCCTGTGCTCACCTTCCGTGCAGTAGATGCGCACCATGGTTACTTCATCGCTCATTACAATTGTCTCCCCAGGATGGCACCCAGCCAGGCCGCGGCAACACAGACGATTACGCTGCCACCTGCATTGATCAACGCCTTGCCGATCCGGGCGTCTTCAAGCAGATTGAGGGTTTCGATGGAAAAGGTGGAAAAGGTGGTGAACGCACCGAGAAAGCCAATGAGCAGGAAGGCGCGGGCTTCAGGACCACTGGTCAGGCGCTCCAGCAACAGGATGTAGAGCAATCCCATCACGAAGGAGCCAAGCAGATTTACCATCAGGGTTCCCCAGGGAAACCCCCGCCCCAGCCAGGCATAGGTGGCCGTGGAAACCCAGTAGCGCATCAAGGCGCCGAGAGCGCCGCCTGCGGCAATGGCCAGTGCTTGCATCTTGGATTCCGGTGATTTGAGAAAAGCTTATTCTACACTGTCATCCACTGCGGCTTCATCCAGTTCCCGTAAATGCGCCAGCTTTTCCGCGATGCGAATTTCCAGGCCCCGGTCTACCGGCTCGTAGTAGCAGACCCGCTGCAGTTCTTCCGGCAGATACTGCTCGCCGGCAGCATAGGCTTCCGGCTCGTCATGTGCATAGCGATAGGCCTTGCCATAACCCAGCTCCTTCATCAGCTTCGTAGGCGCATTGCGCAAATGTATGGGCACTTCCAGAGAGCCGGTTTCCCTGGCGTCGCGCATGGCGGCCTTGAAAGCCGTGTATACGGCGTTGCTCTTGGCGGCGCTGGCCATGTACACCACCGCCTGGGCGATGGCGAGTTCTCCTTCGGGGCTGCC
>DTXR01000645.1 GCA_012962365.1 Chromatiaceae bacterium
GTATCCACTTTAAGGCGAGCGCACGAATGGCCATCTGGTGGGTCTTTCCTTTCTCCCGCTGGGCCTTGTAAAAGGCCCTCGCCCAGAAGGAAAAGCGCACCGTCTGGTTCCTCAACCTAAGCCGGAGCCATGCTATTGTGAGATAACATCGATTTCAGGGCGAAAGGAGCTTGAAGATGCCAAAACCTGATACCGCCAATAACCAGGAAGTCCGCCCTGATCCTCAATTGGAAAGGCGCACACGCCGCACCTTCACTGTGGATTACAAGTTGTCCATCTTACAACAGGCCGCAGCTTGTAAACACGGTGAGGTGGGAGCCTTGTTGCGTCGTGAAAAGCTGTACACCAATCAACTGGCTCAGTGGCATCGGGAATTTGATATCATGCTGGCATAGGTTCCGGGTTAAATCCACTCAGAACGTCGAGGAGCCTTCAAGTATTACATGCGGATACGCAGCTGAGGCAGGCTATACTTTCATTGGAAATAATCCGGCTTTTTTCTGGAAGTCTGGAAAACTCTATTTCCTGTATATAATGCATCATTTGTTCTCAACAGCCCCGCCCCGCCTATGCTTTCACGTCTGCGTAGATACCGCACTCTGCAAACCCTGCGCCATCATGGTCTGCCTGATCACCTGTGGCGCAAGCTGCGCAAAAACCTCTATCTACTGCGCACTCTGGGCAATCGGGAAGCGGTCGAGCTGCGCAAGCTCACCACGCTGCTGTTGCATGAGAAGGCCATTCACGGTGTACGGGGCCTGGAAATGACCCTGGAAATGCGGGCGGTGATTGCCAGTCAGGCCTGCCTGATGATTCTCGAATTGGATTTCGGCAGCTTCAAGGGCTGGAAAGAACTTATCGTCTACCCTGGCGCTTTCAAGGTGAAACGCACGGTGACAGATGAATATGGCATTGCCCATGAACAGGCCTCAGCATTGAGCGGTGAATCCTGGCAGGACGGTCCGTTGATTCTTTCCTGGGATGATGTGGAGCGGGACAGTTACAAACGCCATCCCGGCAGTCATGTGATCATCCACGAGTTTGCACACAAGCTGGATGCGCTCAACGGCCGGGTCAACGGCATGCCTCCCCTGCACCCGGCCATGCCCATCGAAAAATGGAGCGAGACCCTTGGCGCAGCCTACGAACACCTCCAACAGCAGCTATTGCGAGGCGGACAAAGCATCAACCCTTACGCAGCGACCAGCCCGGCTGAGTTCTTCGCCGTGCTGAGTGAATACTTCTTTACCGCGCCAGCGATCCTGAAACGGTACTGCGACGAAGTGTACAAACAGCTCGCTGCATACTACCGACAGGACCCGCTTTCTCGCACGGCTCCATAGAAATACTCAACGGCCAAACAAGCCTTTCAACGCATCGGTGCCCAGTTTTTTCTCGATCTTTTTGCTGGCCTTGTCCAGCAGTTCCTGCTTCTTCTCCTCGATCTTGTGCTCGGCATTGGCTTTCAGCGCAGCTTCAAGGTCCACCATAGGCGATGGGTTGTTCAGGTCGCCCGTGATGCGAACGGGTATCGCGATGCCTTTGAGATCGTTCTTCCCGCCCTGCCCCTCAAGGGAACTCACGACCTTGATGGTAAGTAGATAATTCACCTTCTCTTTTACCAGGTCAACCTTGCCCTTCCCCGTTACCCGAAGCACCGGAGAGGCCAGGTACAGATCATTGTTGATCACAACCCCTTGTTTAATATTGCCACTGCCCTTCAGTTCGGCAAAATCGGTTTCCTGGGGCTCATTCGATTTCGCCTGTCCTGTCGCCTGACGAATCGCTTGCGCCAGATTGAAACCTATATAGGCTCCATCTCGGAAGTTAATGGAAAAACGGCCATTGAGGTTACGTTTGACTGTCATGTCATCCAGTCCCAAGCTGTTGACATCCACACTGATATCGCCCGTGCCCCGCAACTGCGCCTCTCCGGTCAGATCCTTGAGCAGTGGCTCGATCTGTATGCCGCTGAGCGTCTTCCTGGCACTGAAACGCGGCACATCCTTGCGTACATCCAGCTTGATGCTTCCCTGAAATTTACCTTCATAGAGTGCCGCACTGATGGGGTCCATGGTCAACACGCCCTTTCGCGACTTCACCTTGAGGGTGACATTCTGCATGTGAAGGCCGCTGCTCTTGAGGCTGCCCACGGAAAAATCCGCATCCAGATTCAGCTTGCGCAGCGCGGAAAAATCCGGCTTGCTACTATCTGTCGTTGCGTTTTCCGCCTGCTTTCCCTCCACTGCGGTTTCTTCCGCTTTTGGCGGCATGTAGCGATCGAGATCTATGGCATCCAGATTGAAGCTGGCGCGTACCACCGGCCCTTCGAAAGAGACCACCTTCAACGTCCCGTTCAGAGTGGAATCATCCAGTTTGATGGCAACAGGATCTGCGCTCAGGGAATCACCTTGCTGTACCACGAACAGATTGCCAGATACCTGGGTCAGCGCCCTGGCATCGGCGGTAACAACCTCCACGCCTGCAATTTTCAGCAGTTCTTTCAGATTAGTTTGCTGCAATGCCAGTTTGGCTTCAAGCTTGGGATTGCTGTTCAGCGCTGTAACACTCACATCGCCGGTAATATCCACATTCAGGCCGGATACCGACAAATCGCTCAAAGCCAGCACGTCCTGTTTTTTGTCCAGGCCCACATTGGCTGCCAAAACCAGTTTCACGCCCTGTGCCGGCAAGCCTTCGCCGGTGGCATCGAGTTCAACGGCCAGTGCCGCCAGATCCAGACGCTGAAAATCATTACTGTAGGTCAGATCGGTGGACATCCGGAAATCCAGTGCCATCACTGGCTTGGTGTTCTTCAGTTTGAAGCCCGCTCGCAACGGCACTGGTGTATCGGGCAGGAGCTCACCTACTGTCACTGCCAGATCATCCAGTTTCATGCTGATGCCTTCTTGCTCGTCATCGAAGTGCAGGCTCACA
>DTXR01000646.1 GCA_012962365.1 Chromatiaceae bacterium
ATCTTCGTAGGTCCACAGCGCAAGTCCGCCATCACCCCAACCATCCGACCAGGAGTTCTGTACCCAGAAGCCCTTTTCATCGTAACCCACGACTGCGAAGGCATGACCCCCAGTCGTCTTCTTATGTTTGACGATGAGTCCATCTGCAGGGTCGTCCCATCCCGCATGCACCTTCGCCGACACGACGATCACACCGGCTTCATTCAACGCAGTGTGATAGTCGCTGATCCGGGGTCGCAGGCGATAATAAGCGCCCAGCGTATGGCTGCGCGCTTCCTTGGCCCGGCGTACCGTCAGATCGCCCTTGCGGGTAACCCGGTAGCGCCACAGTTCATCCGCGCACACACCCATATTGCTCCAACCCTTGATCGCCCCGCGAAGACTGGACCCGTCATAGTCTTCTCCAGGCCATTCATCATGGCGCTTTGCCATTTCATAGAGCATGCGGGCACTTACCTGGATGGCTTCACCGGCACGGGAATACAGCAGGTTGATGGCTGCCGCCAACGCAAAACCGGTACAGGCACCTTCGCCATACTGGTTGAGAATCTTCTGATCACGGGGTGGTGGCAGCGCTTTTTCCAGGCGAATCAGCGAGGGTTCATACATCCAGTCACGCAGATCAGGCACATCGGGACTGGCATTCTTCTTCCACTTGGTATTTGGCATTATCCAACTCCTTTGCTGCTTGCAGCTGCTTGTTGTACAGTTTGCAGTCCTTCTGCTTAAAAATAGATCATATTTCACCATTCCACATGAAAATTCTTCTCGCCAACCCCCGCGGCTTTTGCGCCGGCGTCGATCGTGCCATCGAAATCGTGGACCATGCCCTGGATGCCTTCGGCGCGCCCATCTATGTTCGTCATGAAGTCGTCCACAACCGTTTTGTGGTCGAAAATCTCAAGCAGCGGGGAGCAATTTTCGTTGATGAACTGCAAGAAGTACCCGATGGAGATACGGTCATCTTCAGCGCCCACGGCGTTTCACAGACGGTAAAAAACGAAGCGGAAAACCGTGATCTGCGCGTGTTCGATGCCACCTGCCCCCTGGTGACCAAAGTCCACCTGCAGGTGGCGCGGCACTGCCAGAACGGCTTTGAGGTGATCCTTCTCGGCCACAAGGGACACCCGGAAGTGGAAGGCACCATGGGGCAATA